>NZXL01000047.1 GCA_002697705.1 Methanobacteriota archaeon | reverse complement strand
CCCGCATTATTTGGAAGTCCATTGCCTTCTTCCCAAGTTGAAAGCCAAGTATTACTGGCTGGGTCAAACCTTGCGATTCCATCTTCGGTCGCAAATAAGACTTCACCGTTGAATTCGATAATTTCTCTTATTGGGAACTCGAGGCCATCATCACTATCCCATGAACCGATTAAAGAACTATTTTGAGCATACAAATCTAATTTATTTTCACCCCAAGAAATCCACATTTCTCCATTAGAAGTTTGGTGTGCAGTCACTCTATCGACTTGACCAGATGGTAGGACGTCAGCGCCCCAATCATCGTTTAGAATATCCCATTGTGCAATTCCTCCTCTTCCGTCATAGTAGTCGGGGAATCCTCCGTTTGATGCTACACTGACCATTAGGGTGTCACCGACAATACCCATGCCCCAAGCATCTCCGGTGTTATCATCCAATTGTATTCCACCGTCGATATTAGACAATCCAGTAAAGTTAGCCACATCAATACGATAAACACTGTTACTGCTACTTCCTTGATGATAGTACATTATGTTATTATGAATTGTCATTTGATATGGCTCTCCATTTCCAAGATACAGTGCATCATTCTTCTCGATATCATAAATTTCAGTTTGATTGATTACATCGATTAGTTGGAAACCATCGTCTCCTCCGATCCATAGATGATTTGGCCTAATATCAGCCACAAGTCCAGTGACATCACCATTTCCAGGGTCTAAGATTTGAGTTCCCGATGGGCTTCCACCATACTCTGTCCATGTAGGTAACCAAGAGTTTGCCGGGATATCATATCGAGCGATTCCAATTCCATTAAGTCCAACATATGCAATATCTCCAATGACTTCAACAGGTGCATTATCGGTATCTTCTCCTGCTTCCCAAGTATCAACGACATCGAATGGGCTAACAGTCAAAATTCCAACCCCTTGAGTAGTGCCTCCATAGATTTTAGAGCCATCAGTACCAACAGAGTATGTTGCCCAGTTTGGCATTCCATCATACACATTCATACAATCATCAATATCTACAGTAGAGGTTGGATACTTACAGACTCCTATGTTTGTTCCAACAATTATCTCAGAGCCAAGCAATGCAAAATCAAAGAATTGGCTAGGTTGTCTAGTCCAACTTGAACGGTCTCCTTGGAATTCTATAGCGGTATTTCCATCCCATTTCACAGCTCCACTGCCAGTGCCGATGTAAACACTAGAACCATCTGAGATCAATGCGTAGATATTGTCACTAGGAAGGAAATCAAGTCCATTGCTTCCTCCACCAGGGTTATTTCCTCCTCCCGATGATTCAGTAAATGGGAGTAAAATTTCTCCGGTTGAAAGGTCTTTTCTTACAACCCCGTAGCCTGGAAGACCAAGATGAAGAATATCGCCTTGTACTGCAATAGGGACATTATCCGCATTATTGACTCCAGTTGAACCCCATGGAGTTAGGAATGTCTCGTTAGTGATATCAAAGCGCGCTAAACCACTATCATCGGTTGCGATATATGCAATCTCATCATAGACGGCCATTCCATTTAATCCAAAACCATCTACTTCGTAGGAATTGATCGTAGATACACCACTAGGGTCAATCACAGAAACGAAACCAGAAGACAGAGTAACTAAATTACTTGAAGCCATAGAAATTGCTTGTATACTATTTTCATCAAGACCATTACTTGTATCCCATGTTTGTAGTATTGTACCATTGCTATGCATTTTGTGTGCCCCAGAGTTTTCTGCAGCGATATAAATGTAGGAGCCATCAGTAGATAATTGGTTAACATTATCTCCAATAAATGTAGGTTCTAACCACCTTGACTGGGTAGTGTCATATCTGTTCATGAAGCCACCTGCTGCGATGTAAACAACATCGTTAAGCTCCACCACAGCTTCCATATCAGCAGAAGTCGGTCCACTGGCAAGCAGCATACTTCCGGTTTGAAGTGGTGTATTTCCAGGAGTTAATTCAGCCAGTAAACCAAAGCCATCGCTAATCAGAATCATATCGTTAGCAGGAGAACGAGGTCCAATATTTGGCCATGAAATCAAATCATCTCCAGCATCGCCAGTTAATCCGAAGTCGGAAATAGAATATGTTTGCTGGAAAATACCGTTAGCTGTATTGTATGTATGAAGAGAATCTCCGCTCAAGATGTAAAGCATATTGTTTACAACTAAAATATCACCAACATTGTCACTTGTCAGCCAATTTGCTGAACTCCATGTCGATAGCCAGAAACCAGCACTCCAATCATATCGTGCCAATCCATTATCCTTTGAAGCCATCAATAGTTGGTTTCCAGCGACTAAGAATTTTGAAACCGAATCACTGTGTAAATTATTTGCAGTAGTCCATGTAGATAGAGCACTATTTGTGTTCATGTCCCATCTAACTACGCCTTCATTTTCAAAAGAAAAGTACAGGATGCCGTTTACTTCAATGATATCCAATGCATCGCCAGAGGTTGTCTTAGCATATGCATCTGACCATGCAAGTCCATCAAAGACTGCAATTCTATCCTNGTTTGAAGCGTATACATTTCCATCACTAGCAATGTAAAATTCTTGGAATTGAACCGTTTCTGTCACAGTGCCTGCAGATGAGGAAATAGAATCTGGTAAAGGAGTTAACTCTGAAGAATCAATCAAGGAAATTGAATGGAAGAAATCGCCATCGGTCAAAATATGAAGGGCTAGATTTGTGGAGTCAATTTCGATATCAATTATATCTCCCCCATCGCCAAACTCTACGATGTCGATTATTTTTGGATCGTTATTGTAATCGATGATTAGTAGTGAGTCAGAAACCGCAAGATACAGCCTTCCATCTACAAAATGAACAGCATAATCAGTAATTTCAATATTGACAGGTTCGAAAGATACGGCAGGGTCAACAGGTGCTAAAGCCTCCACAATCAACTCGGTAATCTCTGCTCCTGAAGGTAGAGTCCAAACCGCTCCAGCCTCGCTATTTGGTGAAAGTCTTCCAGAGTGAGGGTTCATTCCATCAAATGAATCACTTGAACCCAACATACCTAGGCCAGACCAATCAAATAGATTGATTCCTATATCTGCGGCAGTAATTATTGGCTCTTCGATCATTAAATTATCACTGCCATTTACTCTTATTTCCATAGTCAAGTTAGAAATTTCAGCACCTGGGGCGAAATTCAAGCCCCAATTTGCACTTGCCTGCATCCCAATGTCAGGATTTGCTCCAACAGCATCTAATTGAACCCAACCTGTATCGTTGCTACCTTGCTTTGGCCATATTACATCGTTAGCGGTTTCATGGGCTGATACTGGTGAGATAATCAGCATTGGAGACATTGAAGAAATCAACATTAAAAACACTAGAAAAATAGATTTCTTGGAATTCGAAACCGGTAATTTAGCACCTACCGCGGATTTCATCATTATTGTGGCGTTTCTTACACTATTTGAACGCGGCCCTAATTCGTGCGCTTTTATATCATTCAAAATTACGAGCCATTTCATCATCTTGAGCCTTTAGTGAAGGTCATATAATCAGTTGTTTTCTAATGAGATACACCAAACACTCAAACATGATACGCGCTGCCACAAGAGTGGTGCCACCATGGTAGAGGAAAAGCGTGAACGACTTTTGAAAAAAGAATCACTGGATTATCACGAATCTTTACCTCATGGTAAGATAAAAGTTGTACCAACAAAACCTCATGCAACCGCTCACGAACTTAGCCTTGCATATTCACCGGGAGTCGCTTATCCTTGNTTGGAAATAGCCGAAAACCCTGAGGCCGCTTATTTGTACACATCTAAAGCCAATTTAGTGGCAGTTATTTCCAATGGTACAGCAGTTCTAGGTTTGGGTAACATCGGACCTTTGGCAAGTAAGCCGGTAATGGAAGGTAAAGGCCTGTTATTGAAGACATTCGCAGATATTGATGTTTTTGATATTGAAGTTGATACCGAAGACCCAGAAGAGTTCATCAGTACAGTGGTCAATATTTCCAAGACTTTCGGTGGAATAAATCTTGAAGATATCAAAGCCCCGGAATGTTTCGAAATAGAAAGAAGAATTTCTGAGGAAACAGACATCCCGGTTATGCACGATGACCANCATGGTACTGCTATCATATCAGGTGCGGCACTACTAAACGCTGTAGAGTTACAAGGAAAGAACTTGAAAGATATCAAAGTTGTAGTTGTGGGAGCAGGTGCTTCTGCCATCGCTTGTGCTAATCACTATGTGGCTTTGGGCGTTACTTTGACCAATATTTCAATGGTTGATAGCAAAGGAATAGTCACAAAGAAAAGACTCGATGCAGGAGAGTTAAATGAATTCAAAGAAGTATTTGCGCATGACCAAGAAGACGGAGATTTATCATTTGCATTGAAAGGNGCTGATGTATTGCTAGGACTTTCAAAAGGCGGTTTAGTAACCAAGGATATGGTTGCAAGCATGGCCGACAAACCAATTATTTTTGCTTTAGCCAACCCAACTCCAGAGATAATGCCAGAGGAAGTACTCGAGGTTCGTCAAGATGCTATAATCGCAACAGGGCGCTCTGATTACCCCAATCAAGTCAACAATGTTCTTGGTTTTCCTTATATTTTTAGAGGGGCATTAGATGTTAGAGCCACAAACATAACTCAGAATATGAAAATGGCAGCAACTCTTTCACTAGCTCAATTAGCAAAAGAACCGGTACCGGATTATATTTCAGCTGCTTATGATGGCGTTATGATGCAATTTGGTCCAGAATACATNATCCCAAAACCCTTNGANAGAAGAGTCTTGATTTGGGAAGCATCAGCAGTAGCCAAAGCGGCTGTTGATGAAGGGGTTGCAAGGATAGATCCTGCCCAATTTTCAGTAGAAAAATATCGNGAAACATTGGAAGGTAGACTCGGTCAGTCTTACTCGATTATGCGCCATATTATCAATCAAGTTCGAAGAAGAGGCAAGAGAATAGTTTTCCCGGAAGGAGATAATGAGAAGGTATTGAAAGCTGCTGCACAATTAGTTGANCAGAAGATATGTGTNCCNATACTTCTTGGTTCTAAAGAAAGAATCGATGAGATGGTTGAAGAACTCGGTCTACATTTTGATTACCAAGTATTCGACCCAAGATATGATGAACGGCGTAAATTGCTTTATGCTCCTGCATTATTCNAGCGCCGTCAGAGAAAAGGAATGACCATAGAAGACGCCGAAAGACTACTCAAAAGCCGTCCATATTTTGCCAGTCAAATGGTTGCTTCAGGCGACGCGGATGGATTTGTTGGTGGAATAAGTCGAAATTATGCCGATGTTCTTAGGCCTACAATCGAGGTGATAGGTTCTGATGCATCTGCTCATTGTGTAATTGGATGTTACATGGTCAATGTCAAGGGGCGAACAATATTTTTAGCAGACGCCACTGTTAACGTGTACCCTGATAGTCCAACCCTTGCTGAGATTGCAGTTCAAACCTCTAAGATCGCTCGTAGGTTTGGTATCGATCCAAAAGTAGCAATGCTTTCATTTTCTAATTTTGGAAGTACCAGGGCACAAAGGTCAGAAAGAATTGAAGATGCAGTATCTATTGCAAGAGAGATAGACCCGACATTGAAAATCGATGGTCCAATGCAAGCAGACACGGCGCTGAATCCATCGGTTCAATCCGAATATCCCTTCATGAACTTTGAAGGTCCAGCAAATGTCCTGGTATTACCTAATTTAGCAGCCGCAAATATCGCTTACAAATTATTGGAAGAATTGGGTGGTGCTGAAATGACAGGACCAATTCTAGAGGGTATGGATAAACCAGTTCAATTAGTAGCTCAACAAGATGGCGTTCGACATATTGTGAATATGGCCGCTATATGTGCAGCAGATGCAATCCGCCAAGACTCATATTGGGAAACATTGGCTACTGATGNGAATTTGTGACTTTCTCACCTTGTTCATATAGTATAGTTGGCCTTTTTGGTCGCCAAAATGCCCCAGAGACAAAACCAGCGCACAAACCTCCAAACAGTAGATTAGCCCATCCATCGATAGCGTATGAGCCCATTCCTCTAAGAATTGGAATCGCAAACGACGGAATTATACCCAATACCAATGTCCAAAAAAATTCAACTTTGATATTTGAAATAACATCAGCATTATTTGGGACACGTACAATGTCGCCTTTTCGAATTGGTGAAATTACAAATCTAACTGTAATTCCAGTATTTTCTCTATCCATTGGAATACTTGACAGGGCAGTGATATCTTTCTTTGACGGGTGAGTCTCAATTGCAGCCTTATGGTATTGCATTGGACCAAAACCCTCGAATTTTCTTGGTCTTCCATCCATCATGGCACCTCTATGATTGGAAGAGGTTCCATCGGATAATAGTTCACGAGATTTCTTGGTTGTAATGATTTTATTATTTTCTAGAGATAGATACCATTCCCCTTGACTGGGGCACCTAATTTCCCAATCCTTTTCTTCGTCTAAGCCCTCAAGTCCATCGCTTAGTTTCTTAGATAGGTGAGCGAGGATTAAATCTAACTTCTTAGCACTCCACGAATTAGATTTTTCTTCAAGACCGATATCCTTTGANATCTTCATTATTTGCTCATCATTAAGTGGGCTTTCCATAATGAAAAAATTTGGACATTTTACTTGGTGACGAGGCCTTTGGCTGGCATAAATCCAGCCACCTTTATTTTCACCTATCAAAACAGAACCCGCTTCCACATTATGAAATTCTAAGTCTGCTAAGGTGAGTGAAGCCACCCTCATCACTCCTGACTTTTAGCCATCATTCGATTGTACCAGGCCATGCCAGTTCGATGGTCTTCAAGTAAAGAAAATTGAGGGAAAGGCGACACCGATCTCATGTATCCAAATACAGAGAAATCAACTAGATTAGGNCCGTCTCCACCAAAGAAATCTTTCCCTTGGTGTTCATCAGTAAATTCAGTAAGTAGGTCATGCCAAAGTTTCTTTGGAGTACGTCCATCTTTCTTTACNCGTTTCTTAGCGATNATTCCCCACATAATGGGGAATCCAGCCCACGCATAAAGGCGCTTNGAAATAAAGCCGAATTTTTCGATTTTTGAAATTCTAGTAGTCGTTCTAAATGCAGAAATCAACGACCCGTAAAGTATTGGCACGGTTGCTTTGGAGACCTTTGTATCCGCCCATTCCATCCATTTATCATTGCGTTCTGTCGAGGAAATTGCTGATAATTTGCCTCCATTGTAGTTTGCATCAATTAATTTTAGAAGTGGCGTAGAATCTACATGGTGTTCGCCATTTTCGTCGGTGAAAACAGGAACTTTACCCCAATCGCCAGCAAATGAAACGGATTTCTTTATTTTCAATCCATTTACTGGTATCAATTCGACATCCATTTTTAGATATTCAATGAGTCCACGAACCTTCCAGCAAAACGGACAGGAATACAATAGGTGCAATGTGGGCTTTTGTCCCATGTAAATGCCAAAATCGGGTCACACTTCAAACCTTGTCTTCTTCATCCGATACAGGTTTCCAACCCATCTTCCAAAAATCTAAGTTATCTAACCAATTAATCCACTCTTTATCTGAACAGGTTAGTAGTCGAAAGGCACGACTTTCTAAGCCATCTTTATTGGCCGAAGACAGGGTTCCTGAATTATAGCAATCATTCCATTCGATTTGCATTTGTCGAATTTGGCGCCTTGCTTCTTCGGGATTATCAAAATTCATTTCACAAAGATTCCGTAAATCCGAAAGCCACATCCGGCCATCTTTGAGTAACGGGTCGTTGAAGGTTTTTTTCTCGGACTTTTTCCAAAATTGCCACCAACTCATAAAACTCCCTGGATATCATACTTCTTGAACTTGGCTAATCAAATGCATATAGAGAATTGAAAACCTAAACCCTTTAGCGATATCATGGGGCGAATAATTGTACATTTGCACGGCAAACCAAAACAGGCTTCATATTCTGCTTTAATCGAGATGTATGCAGATAGGCTCAAAGGACGTAACATCAAAGTTGAAACTCACTCAGACAAGGTCTCTTCACAGGATTATCAAAATAAATTATTGGATAATAAATTGGTATTCTTTCTTGATGAAACAGGCCAAGAATATTCTTCGATCGAACTTTCTAAGATGGTTTCCAATTGGGAGCTTAATTCAGAAGATGTTCATCTAGCAATTGGGCCGGTTGATGGTTGGCCAAACAAAGACCATCTAACCACTAAGAATTCCATTAGACTCTCCAAAATGACGTTCCCACATGAATTGGCTGGAGTGTTGATTCTTGAGCAATTATATCGTGCTTCAGAGATACTTAAGGGAACAATGTATCATAGAGAGTGAGCAAATACTCAAAAATGCAGGGCAAGTCGCCTAATTTGGGAGCGAGATGTTTTTCGAAGAATCATCGACTCGCTGGATACTAATTTTATTCGAATTTGCCATTGGCTTAATCTTGTACTTTGGCTCTAAGAGCCAACCATTCCCTACCCCTTCTAGAAGGCTAGGAATGTTTCTTTTGACGATGGCTTGTTTATTCCTTCTTGGACAAACAGCCCCAAGGCCCGCATCAGTCAATGGACATTTGGCATTCCTATCAGTGATTGGAGCATTTGGATTGTTATTTGGAGTTCATCATATGCTAAGAACCAGGCGTGAAGTTTTGGTTGCTCCAATGTCAGGATTCCTTTTCTGTGTAGGTGTTGGTGGGCTGATGATTCAAACTTGGTCCACGCTAAATACGATGGAACAATGGTCAGGATTCCTCGCCCTAGTAGTATTATCCGGTGGCCAGGTGTGGTTGGTTTTCCGAGGTCTATTGATTGGAAGATTGCCTCTTGCATGGAGCCAGGCTGGAATTGTAGCTCTAAATCGCGGGCAGGTTTCTGGCCCCCATGGAGCCTTAGCATGTTTTGAGAAAGCCTGGGACGTAGATGAAGAACACCTCAACCCAATGGCCTATGTAGCCCTGCATAGAATAAATCAATTTCTTGGAAATGAGAAAGAAGTTGAAAAATGGTACGAAGCACTTATTGATTCAGGTGGCGAAGAAGCAGTGGCCAAGGAATGGATTGAAGCAATAGAAACTAGTTTATCATCGATAAATGCAAACTAAATCCCTAATAATTACGATTAGGTGCGGTTTAAGGCTTTTGATTTACATAATCCGGTATTCCAGAGCATTTTTTTACACAATGAAACAAAGCAATTAATAAGATAAAAAACCAATTAATATCATGGGCAGGGATGAAAGTAGCAGGAAAAGCAAGAAAGTGACTAATTTTGGATGGTTTGTATTCATAGTTTGGTTTTGTTCAAATTTGCTATCTCAACTAGCCTATATTATTGCATATGGCTTGCCATATGATGGTATTTCGATGTTACAAACACTCGGCCCGATTTACTATGTTGCAATATTTATTGAGGTAATNATGTGGCTTTTCNTTGGTGGNTTCNTAGGNAAGAAANTATTGAANAAAATCAATNCTNTTCCAATNGCTNCAGCATGACCGGAGATTTCTNNATAATNTTCAAAACNNANNTTTTTTNTTCCAACAAGCGATGAGTTCAAGNNCTNTCTTNNTGAAAGNGGATTGTGGCAGATGAAAGNAANANACCANTTTTTTCTGGACGACCTATGGAAGTCANTATGCTAGANAANAGTGANGAAATTGAACAGCAATTATTGCCTCANAATGCACATCTNGTGACGATTGAANANGCCAGAGAAAGTTTACCNGAAGCAAAACAANTACTGATTGAANTACAAGTNATGAANGATTATGCACATGATNTNACNGAGGAAATAGAAATNTTANTGGANGATTTNGAGCCAGAAGATGAACANGTAGTNGANGTNGCTGANACACTTGCTAATACAATTAGAAATTGGCAANTNATTTCTTCNAATCTATCATTGACAGGNGCAAGAGTNGCCTCACTNGANCAAGGAAGACTNGAATGGTACGGGGTTGTCGATGGNGAGATNGCNCTCTATTCCTGGTGCTTTGGCGAAGAAGACATAGAATGGTATCATCATACNGATGCNACATATCTCACCCGCAAACCACTCATAGAAGCATAACCTGGCATCATTTACTCGGAGTGACTAATGTGGTTCGAATAACTCGTGTTTATACTGGAACTGGTGATGATGGAACATCAGCATTTGTCGATGGTTCAAGACATCAAAAATCCCATTTAAGGTTCGAAGTAGTTGGAACATGTGATGAATTAAATGCCACATTAGGGCTAATAGTAATGGAATGCAATAGGCTACAAAGCCATGAAGATGGTGGNCAAAGTAGTAGTGCTAAGAGAGTTAGGAATGTGGTTAACTCAGCATTATCTCGAATTCAAAATGAATTATTTGATTTAGGTGCAGAATTAGCATGTTTGCCTAGTGAATTACCCGAATATATGGAATTGATTAGCGAGACCCAATCAGACTTATTGCTCAAAGAAATGGATGCATGGCAGGAGCATTTAGAGCCCTTGCGAAATTTCATTCTACCTTCGGGGCAAGGCCCTGAAGCGATGATTCACTTTTCTAGAACGGTAACTAGGAGNTTGGAGCGTTCTATCGTCAGATTGATGGAAAACGAAGGAGAAGATTCTGTACGTAAGTTGGCATTGGTGTACGTAAACAGACTTTCAGATTGGCTCTTTGTTTTAGGGCGATGGGTCAGTTTCAGTTTGGGTAATGATGAAACCATTTGGAAACCATTAGCAAAAAGAGAACAATCAGAGGGGGNAGTTGAATTGATTAAAAAATTCAACTCTAATGATGATGACTTTTCTATGATCGATTAATCTAGACCTGCATCTTGCATAAAATTTTGAGCCATAGTGATAACTCCCTTAGTTTTCTCATGAGTCACCAATTCGATGGCTTGAGGCCAATCCAGCCACATATAATCGCGATGTTCCTTTGACAGAGAGATGGACATTTTTTCTGTTGTTGCCAAGTACCAAAACACCTGTTTACTACGAATTTTGCCCTTGTGTTTGAAATCGTATTCTGTGCGATATTCGAAACCGTCAACAAATTCAAAATCAGTTATTCCGGTTTCTTCTTCTAATTCCCTTTTAGCGGTCTCAAAGTTATTTGAGTCTGTAGATTCGACATGCCCTTTTGGTAAATCCCAGTGGCCTTGAGGATATTGTAGGAGTAGGACAGTTCCTAGATTGACTAGAACTACTCCACAAGAGGTCTCCATGCATAACTCCAACCCGTCTTTAGTCAAGTGTGTTTTCCCTATTATATTGAGAAACTACTTGGCCTAAATCCATCAGGATAGGATATGATGGACGGAGCAGACATCCCTTCATTTGACCGAATAATTGCAGATTCAGACCTCGATGGTCTTTGTGCGGCAGCGGTTCTAAAGTCCTTCAATCCNGANGCAGAAGTTATTTTTTCCCATGCCGCTTTGGTTCGTTCTGGAAAAATTGATGATTTGATCACAAAATCGACAGCGATGGTAGATTTGCCCTTTCATCCAAATTGCGGCTGGTATTTGGACCATCATCAGACCAATCGGCCAACCGATGATGAAGAGAAGGATTTTATCGCGTCTGGGGGAATCTGTAACTGGGAGGCNTCTCCTTCTGCAGCAAGAGTAGCCTATGACCTTCTTTCAAAGTCAATTGACCTATCACACCTTGAAGAAATAATGCCAATAGTGGACGCTCTAGATTCGGGTAAAATATCTCTTGAAGAATTTCTTGCAGATAGCCCTGTGTTGCAATTATCACGAACATTATCTCTGAGAGAAGAAGAATATATGCAGAAGTTACTGGAACTTTTTGCATCTAAAAAGTCGATTTCAGAAATTCTTTCAGATGAAGGTGTATCAAACCATATTGGCAGAGTGGCAAAGCAGAGAAAACAAATTGAAGATTATATTTCAACTAATACTGAAATAATCGATAGATTAGCTGTCTGCAGATTAGATAATTCCGGCTTCCATTCCAATGGCTATCTTGTCACTGCTTGGGCCGGAGATAGAGCAGATGCATGCTGTATCATACATGGTTATCAAGACGGTTCTCTAGAAGACCCTAGAAGGCCTCCTTTGTCTGCCAGTTTCTATGCTAATTCNTTTTTAGAAAATGGTCAAGATAGGTATGATTTGTCTAGAATGGCCACTGCCNTAGACCCTTCTGGTGGCGGACATGTTAATGCATGTGGGTGTAGAATTCAACACCCAGGATTAAAATCGAATCTTGAACACTGGTTAGAAATGTGGGCTAATCGTGAATCGATTTTAGCATTATCCAAGGACTGAAAATAAGTATAAGAAGCCCAAAAAGGCATGAATTATTGCTATTACAATAATGAAATCAGCGGCTCTACCATGTTTCAATTTAAGATGAGTAAACTTTTCACCAGCAATTCTTGCAGATTTGGTTTGTTTTCCTAACTTGGCTAAAACCACTAGAAGAATAAACCCAAGTGGCCCCATAAATCCATGAAGATTTGTTGGCCAGATTTCGGAGAAAATATCTCCATTAGTACGCCATCCGGCAATTGCTCTTCCGATAAAAGCGACCAATATCACAATAAAAGTAGCCCAAACCAATTTATTGCCCATTTTTTCATGTTGTGCCAAAGCCTTCTTTCGTTCTTCACCACTTAGTAAAGTGCTCTTTTTACGCCAAGAATACTGCCACCAAATCCAGAATATCAAGCCACAGGCCAGAACAGGATGAGCGAGTAATGCCAGATTTCTCACTAGGTCCAAATTACCACTATTTACTGCCAGATGGTAATCATAAATTATAGTGGCAGTCAGAAAATTACTCTTTGAGCATAAATTCTCAGTCGTTTTGCCGGTGGGTTGAAGTCCGAGAGTCTACGCGTTCAAATTACCGGAGTGATATCACTGCAACTAGAGCATATGGCAAAATGTTTGGAAGTCGCTTTCAAAGCGAATATTCCAAAGCCGAAGCGTCGCAGAGTTGTTGCTAAAACAGCAGATTGGACAATGCTCGAGAAACCGTGGCGAAGTTTAGTCTATATCGCAATGGAAGAGATTGAACCTCCTGGCGATGATGACGACAAACCTTCAATGTCTCGTCAACACAGAGGAAGTAGAAGAAGAACACGTGGAGGAGGGGCACAAACTCCTCTAGATTGGCTTCCTTCACTCGAAGAAATAGTGATGGATTCGAATAATTCAGAGATTTTCCGTTTGGCTGTAATACTAATCAATAAACAGTTGAAAAAGGATGATTGGAAGGATGAATATGACTCTGAAGAGCAAAAACTCCGTGACCATTGTTTAGAAAATGGCATAAGTGAAACTTGGATCAAGTTAGCCGAACACACTCCATTACTAGGACAATTCTTAGGTTATCCAGTTTCTAAGAAGAAGCAGAAAAAGTCAAACAAGAAAGTCGATCTTTCTAAAGCAAGAATCGACATCAACGATTCAGAAAAAGTACTCGAATTATTAGATAAATTTAGTTCACTATGTGAAGATGCGGAGACACAGGTTGCTTTACAGAAAGTCATCTCTCAAATTAAATCTAAGAGGGCAGTAGCTCCTTCAAATCAACTTTTAGAACTCAAAGGAAATGCATCCATAATATCAGTCTTGATTACTTTAACATCTCAAAAAGATAGTTCTAAGCCAATAAAGGAATTGAGTAAAATCGATTCTGATTTAGCCTCTGAATTCGCGGATTTATCAAGTCTAATGAACGGTAAAGTCAAAGATTGGAGTGAAACGATTACTACTGATTCAAAAGATGGATTATCGCTCTTGAGGAGATATTTGGCATGGCAATTAACTCCACTTGACGAAGCATCTAAATTATCTTCAAAGGAATTATCAGAGGGAATTGAGTTATTGAAAGATAATTCTGAAAATAATTCAAAAATTGAACAATTGACTTGGATATACCTCTCTGCACTAAATGATGAAGGGGAGACCGAAGAAGCAAAACAACTTCTTCTAGAACAATCACTTGACCAAAATGCAAACTTAACTGAGTTGATGCCAGTTATCAGTAGCATCAACTCTCCTGAAATTTATGATTGGTTAGAAAAACAAATTCCCAATTTGGATGAAGCCAGTCTTATTGAAATAATTAAGGTTCAAGATATGTCTAACTCAATTCTGAAACTTGCATTGAATCGTTTGCAAGATCAAAACAGTGAGGCTTGGGAAGAAGTTGTTGAGAATGCAGTAGATATTTATTCACAAACTCTTGAACTGGAACGCTTAGCAAAATTATTCTCTACAAATCCAGTACTTGTTTTAGCACACCCATATGAGGCATTATTGGTTTATCATCTGATTGCAGCAAATGGGGACTCTAATTTATTGGCTACTACAAAGACGGCAAGGTCAGAAGCATTATCGGCAATTCACGCGACTCAGCCACCTGAATATTTGTCTTCAACCAGTCACTCCTTACTTTTGATGATGGAGGGTAGTAACGTTGATGAAGACAGCTTCACGATATTAGACAAACGTGGATATCAAGCACTTAAGAGCGCAAGACATTCCTTGAAAGAGGGGGGCAGTGGAACGATTTCATTGACAAACCTCGAGCACCTCATTACAAGTGTTGAGCAGTGTGATTTAGACGAATTAGAATTAAGATTATTCTCAGTATTAATTTCTACTTTGAGGCTTAATCATGTAAGGCTCACCTTACAACACGGAGTTAGAAGCAAAGAAAATGTCGATATTTTAAGCAAACTAGTCCAAGGAGAAAAAATTCCTTCAAGAATAATCAATTCACTTAGCCAACTCATTTTTGAACATGATATCGGCTTGACTTCTCTTGTTTCTTGGTATCAAGACAACGACCCTCTATCGCCGTGGCATACAGTTTCAAGAGCAGCAGTCTCGGCAGAAAATAGTGATGAGATCAATGCAGCAAGAGATTACAGAAGAGCTGCCGAACACGATGAGTTTGACTTCGAACATTCTTTGATTCTTTATCGTAAAGCATTGATTCATTTGGCTCACGCAGGCCAGTGGAGTGAAGCAGTAAATCTTCTCGAACAACAACCAGCTTTGAAGAGTGCGATTACTCAAAGATTCCAACTCTATCTCAATGTATCTTATACTGCAAATAAACAAAGTACAGACAAGGCTACTCAGATGCTAAAGAATTTCGTTAGAAGAACAAGGGTAGTAAAAGAAGAAAATGAAGAAGGAGAGATGATAGAAAAAGAGCGAGTTTATTTTGCTGAAGATGAACTCGACCTCTTGCGAAGTTATCCATTTGAGCATAGAAGAACCCTGCCGCATGAACCTTTTTCTGGTAGAGTTACTGCAGCGATAAATACTGTTCACAAGAGTAGAAGAAGAAATCGTAGGTCATTTGATATGCAATTCATGACTATTATGCAACAAAGTTCACCACTTCCTATCGAAGTCTATGATTTAGCCAAAGAAGCAGCAGAGAGCAATCCTGTAGAAGGATTAATGTTCTTCGAAAGGGCTCAGAACTCAGGTAAATTTTCACTTCGTGACTCTAAGACATTAGCCGATGCAGAAACTAGTTTATTTGCAAAATACAAATTCCAAATTACCAATTCTTCAAGAAGATATCTAAAGCACCTTTCGCTACCTCCACTGGTTATAGTGGACACTAATATTCTAGTCGATGCATTGGTTGAAAAGATATCATCACAACTTGAATTAGCTAGCGAAACCAGTCTTGACTTATCGGAGCAAAACTCATTCCATAAAGTGCTAATCAGTAGGGCTAGAGATGGTAAAATCAGCATGTGGTTGCCACAAATAGTTAGACATGAGTTGCAAGAGATAGGCAATGGGATCTCGAAATTACGTGATAAATTCAATAATTCTTTAGTAAGGCCAGAAATTCTTGATAATGTCTTGAAACAGGATAATCTCGCAAAGTTGATCGATGAGGTGATTAGTGATTTCAACCAATGGAAACCTCTTGATATTCGTTTAGAAGAAGACTCTAATAGTCCTGAAAACAAGGAGCAGATTAAAGAATTTTTACAAGATTATCATGATATTTATGATGAATTAAGTGCCATGAAGAAGGCACATGGCGGGAAGCAAAAGAGAACAAAGATAGGCGGTAAAGCAATTTATCCTGAAGCACCTGACAGAGTAATCATGATGATTTCAATACATCTTGCTAAGCAATGTTTGGAAGGGCTTGGTACAGTTTTAGTCGCAACTAGGGATGGCGATTTCACACTTACTGCAAGGGCGTTTGAAGAGCGCTTTGGCTTTGGCGTAGTCAAGAATAGTAGAATGCTAAATGCTTGGTTAGAAATTTAAATACAAACCAAGCAACTAATTTTAGTTAGTAACAGAGTGATGATATCACATATGTGAAATCATAGCGTCGCCAAATTCGCTACATGACATTAGGATTGCATCGCCCATCAATCTTTCAAAATCATAGGTTACAGTCTTAGCTGAAATAGCGCCTTCCATAGCCTTTACAATCAAATCTGCTGCATCATTCCAGCCCATGTGTCTAAGCATCATTTCAGCACTAAGAATTAAACTTCCAGGGTTTACTTTATTCTGGCCAGCATACTTAGGAGCAGTACCATGAGTTGCTTCAAATATTGCAATTCCGGTATCATAGTTGATATTTGCACCAGGTGCAATTCCAATTCCTCCAACTTGAGCAGCTAAAGCATCAGAGATATAATCGCCATTTAGATTCATAGTGGTGAGAACAGAATATTCTGCAGGTCTAGTAATTATTTGTTGAAGCATTGCATCTGCGATAACATCTTTGATTACAATTTCATTACCATTGTTTGGGTTTTTCATGGTACACCAAGGGCCACCATCCAATTCAACTGCTCCAAATTCATCCTTAGCTAATTGGTAGCCCCAGTCTCTAAAACCGCCTTCTGTAAATTTCATAATGTTGCCCTTGTGAACAATAGTTACAGATGGCTTATCATTATCAATTGCATATTGTAGAGCGGCTCTAACTATTCTTGCAGTCCCTTCCTGTGATATTGGCTTGATGCCAATTCCAGAAGTATTAGGGAAGCGTATTTTTTCTACTCCCATCTCATTTTGAAGAAATTGAATAACCTTGGCAACTTCCTTTGACCCTGCTTCCCATTCAATTCCAGCGTAAACATCTTCACTGTTCTCTCTAAAGATTATCATATCAACATCCCCTGGGGCTTTCACAGGTGAAGGGGTTCCATCATACCAGCGAACAGGCCTTACACAAGCATACAGGTCTAATTTTTGACGGAGTGCAACATTCAACGAGCGGATACCTCCGCCAACTGGAGTAGTTAGAGGTCCTTTGATAGAAACCAATCCAGTTTTCATTGCTTCTAGGGTTTCTTCAGGCAACCATTCTCCAGTTGCATTGAATGCTTTCTCGCCAGCAAGAACTTCACTCCATTGAATTTTCTTTTGTCCTTGATATGCGATTTCAACTGCAGAGTCTACTACCTTGATCATAACTGGAGTGATGTCTACTCCAATTCCATCACCTTCGATATAGTGAATCGTCGGGTTATTTGGGATGCTTAATACTCCATTTTCCATCGTGATACTGTTTTCAGACATGGCAATCGGTTTAGCCGACAGGCATTTACTTCAAGAATCAACCGCCCTTGCGATGTATATGTACGGACGCGTAGATTGGCTTGGAGATTACCTGGTAGAGTGCAGTAATGCGAATGGCCAAAAAGTAACCATAGATTGGGAAAATGGGCCATCACCTGTTCAACTCACATTACAGATGATGGGAGCTTGTGCTTTAGCAGATGTTGTTGAGGGATTGAAACAGAGAGATTTCGATAAAGTTTGGATCGAAATGGAAAGTGAAAGAGCCGATTCAGCTCCTAGGGTTTTCACCTCAATACATATGGTGTATCATATTCGAGGAGATGTGCCTAGAAAACTCGTTGAAAGAATCGTAGAAAAGAGCCACGAAAAGTATTGCACGGTTTCTAACATGCTCAAGCATACAGCAGAGATTACTTCAAGCGTTGAGATTCACGCCAACTCTAGTTGAGTTTAATGCGTTCATGGCTTGCACTAGAAGGTCTCTAAGTACGTTATACAAAGGTATCCACATAGCAGGGATAGTTGACGGGGCATCATTTGGAGTTACACTACCTTGAGTTGATTGTACTGTTGCAAAAGGCCTAACTGCGCCTGAACCGCCCATGTCTATAATTAGAGAAAGTTGGTATGCATCTTGGTCTTTGACTACCTTTGCTGAATGTATATCTGCACGAGCTTGCGCAGGAAGTTCAGACAACCATTCTTCTCCTCGACTTTCTCGTTCTTTCAATTCTTTCTTCACTAGAACTTCCAATAATTCTGCGATTGTTTCCTCAGAAATAGATGGCATAGTTTTTATTATTTCTTCTTCGGCAACCGTTTCATTTTCTGAAACGAATACAAAACCATCCTGTTGCTCGGGTTCAATCGATTCATCATCCTCTTCCATGAATGCTGCTAAAAGATCCATGTGTGTGGTATCGACAGGAGCAGATTGTACTGCAGCACTATGGTTTTGCTGAGTATTTACAACACCTAATTCTGCAAACATATCAATTTCTTCATCATCATTTTCGATTACTTCTTGAGCATTAAAAAAGTCCATATTTTCCCAACCTTGAAGATATAGTCGCGCTTCATTATACTTTAATGCATGTTCCAATCTTGCGCGCTTTGCATCATGATAGTTTGATTAACTAATACCTGGGTAACCCTCAAAGAGAACCCGATGGTGCGAATGATGAGTAGGATGCGATTTTCACCACAACGCTTTTTGCAATTGGTGATAATTCTAACCATACTTTTGGCAATACCCGCCACCCAAAGTTATCCTAGCGGTGTTGGTGAAGTGGCCAACGATGGCTGCGTATGTCACGGGGTAATTCGTGAGACAACGAACATCATCGTTGAGGGCCTACCTACTAAGTATGAATCCAACACCTCCTATAATGTCACAATCAAAGTTGACGGAGATGTCGGAAATCAAACCAATAATTCTGCTTTTGGAGGATTTAGGATGCTAGTGTCACATGGAGAAATAATCCTTGAAAATATATCAAAGGCCCAATTTATAGAAGGGGGCTGGACCCATAGCGAAGAAGGAAATAAATTCCGTCAATGGAATTTCACTTGGACTTCTCCAATGGATAATACGAGTTATGTCGAATTCAAAATTCATGGTAATGCAGTGAATGGAAATGATGATCCCTATGGCGATGAATGGAACTCACTGTTCTTCAAATTACCAGGGGTAGAGAATACAGAAGAATTGAAAACTCAAAACAATATCTATGAATTTGAACTCTATGAGAAAGTAATCCTTGTATCTGCAAGTTTAGCGATCATAATTATGGCTTACAGAGCGATAAAGTAGTCTCAATTTACAAATTCAATACTCTTATTTCGAAGAGCGCGTAATTGTCGATTTTCGCTTGAACCATGAATTTGTTCACTTTTGACTCCAGTTAGAACTAACATCACTCGGATTTCATCACCCAATGATTCATCTACAGCAGCACCCCAAATTATCTTGGCATGAGGAGATACTTGTTCTTGGATTATCTGGGCACACTTCTCAGCTTCACCCAATGTCAAAGAAGACCCACCTACGACATTAATCAATGCACCTCTGGCATCAGTAGTATCCAATTCGAGTAGTGGAGAATGTAAGGCTTCCAAGGTGGCTTCTTCTGCGCGATTTGCACTCTTGGAGGCACCAAGCCCGATCATAGCAACGCCACTTCCAGATTTGATAACAGCCTTCAAATCTTCAAAGTCGAGGTTTACCATTCCATCAGTTGTCAATAATTCGGTTACACCGGTAATAGAACGAACAAGCAACTCATCTCCGACGCGGAAAGCGCTAGCAATCGGTAAATCCTTGACACCTTCAATTTCCAATAGCCTTTCATTAGGGATCACTAAGATTGTATCACAATGCTCTCGCAATCGTTCTAATCCCCATTCGGCATTCTGCTTACGCAATGAACCTTCAGATTTGAACGGATAAGTTACTACTGCGATCGTCATTGCACCTTGCTGTTTTGCAAGTCGTGCAATATGTCCAGCAGCACCAGTTCCCGAACCTCCGCCCATACCCGCAGTAATTATCGCTAACTGGGTATCATTGGTTATTCTTCGAAGAACCATTTCCGATTCAAGAGCAGCCGCTTCCCCCTTAGTAGGGTCTCCACCAGCTCCTCTTCCTCTTGCAGTTCGACCAATCAATACTTTTTCTTCGATAGGTGACATCAGTAATGCTTGTGCATCAGTATTTATCGCATATCCTGTGACATAACTATTCTCGAATAGACCTTCTTCATGGAGTCTGTTAATTGCATTGCATCCAGCACCACCAGCGCCATATACTCTAATTCGAGGCTGTAATGATTCTAATAGGGCACGTAACTCTTCTTCGCTTCCTTGACCAGGTGGTAATTCATTAGGAGAAATCTTTGCTTGTTCCTCATCACTTAGTTCAAGAACACGTTCGATTAGATGACGCATACAGGTTATCCTGCATCAAGTGTCTTTGAATATACCGACTGATTTTACCCCTTAGGAGCGTGTTTGACAACAAATGGTGATTTTCCACCATCAATCTCTAAGTCCTTCTTGGGTGACATTGTATACACATTCACCATCAGGAAGGTTCGGAGAATCGACCAATCGTGCAATTCTTCTTCCAGCCTTTGCTTTGCGAAGGTATAGTCTGAAAGTACTAGCGTGAGCTAAAACGTGGCCACCGATAGGCTTAGTTGGATCTCCCCACATTGCATCAGGTTTGGAGTGAACTTGGTTTGTTACAAGAACCAAAGCATTGTTGATATCTGCAAGTTGCTTTAGTTCTTTGAGGTGCTTATTCAATTTTTGTTGCCTATTTGCTAACATCCCTCTTCCGATAAATTCTGCACGGAAATGGCTAGTCAATGAATCGACAATAATCATTTTTACATCAAGGCCTTTGCTCATTCTCTTTATTTCATCAACCAATAACATTTGGTGGGCTGAGTTATATGCTCTTGCCACGTGAATTCTCGACAATACTTGGTCTGGATCGAGGTCTAATCCGCGAGCCATTTGAGTAATTCTCTCTGGTCTAAATGTGTCTTCAGTATCAATGTAAAATACATCTCCATCCAATCCACCAGATTCTAAAGGCAGTGTACAGTTAACAGCTAATTGATGACCAATCTGTGTTTTTCCACTTCCAAAAGCCCCGTAAACTTCGACTAATGCTTGAGTTTCAAAACCGCCACCCAATAAGTCATCTATGGACTGAACTTTAGAGGATAACTTCTGAACCTCTCTTCTTCTCTCTAATAGTGCCCCACCTGAAACGAAACCGCCAATATTTGCCATTTTCTTAGATGCTGCAATTATCTTACTAGCTACCGCTTCACCAATTTCAGCTTGGTCTGCTAGGTCTGCAGGAGACATTACTGCTAAGGCTAAAAGTTCATCAAAACCGGCTTCACGTAACTTTTCTGCTGTTGCCGGACCAACGCCTGGTAGATCTTCGATTCCGACCTCTGGGCCTTCTTCATCTTGTGGCATCATTACTACCGCTTCCTCCTGAGGGTCTTGATTCTTTTCAACTTCAATCTTTACTTTTTTCTTCGCTTTTCCTGCCATATTACATCACTTCAAACTGTGCTGGTAGGGCTAGAGTATATCAATAAACTAAGCAGACCTTTTGTTTATCAAGTCCATTATTAGGGAAAAAATACAATAATATTCGAGGCACTGAATTCTAATTTTCACTTTAAGTTCAGATTAACCTAAACTGAAACTGAAGCCTTACTATTCAGGAGTTTGAGTTGTTGGCATCGGATTAGGAGAACTTTCATCAGCACTATATTTGATTGAAACATTATGTTCAATGTTAACTTGTTCATTATTATGATTAAGGCCAACTTCCAAAGTCCATGTTTCGGGAGAAGGGCCAATTTCGTTATGACTCCAAGGGGCAGTTTGCCCATCGCCAAGGTTTTCAGGATTTGACTCTCTAGATATTTCGCTACCGTTTAGATACCAAGTTACAGTAACCGGCTCACCAGTATTTACGCCTCCAAGACTTGGATTTTCAGGATTTGTTACATTGGAGTCGATTTCAATTTGACTTGGAGAATTACATTCACAATCAGGAGTTGTATCGATATTCATTGTATTTGGATTAGT
>NZXL01000046.1 GCA_002697705.1 Methanobacteriota archaeon | reverse complement strand
ATCCCGACCTCATTTTTGATAAATTTAGTTTCGCATAGTGCTACTTCATCTCTATTTGATTCAACTACAACTAATGTAGTAATCGCTTCAACAAATGAATTACCAGTAGTTTACTCTAGAGTCGTCAGTCCAGAAGTTTGTCCAAACTTCACTTTCCCGAATGGCTTGGTATCTGACGATTATGGGATTGCTTCATGCACAATCAATCTATCTGTAAGCGGAAATATGACTGCACGTTTTTCAAATCTTCAATCAATCTCTCCAGTTCAAAAAGTTGAATTAGAGATGGGGCATTCAATGTTGAATGAAATCAAAAATAATTCATATCAAGGCAATGATAGAGAATTATTGCACATCCCAATGACAGTAGAAACGGTTTCAGGTTCAATTAATGTCAATATGACTACGACCTCATACCTACATCAAATTGATACAATCAATAACATAAGTAGAGATAGATGGCTTCCTGAACAAATAATGAGTATCAATACCTCTCACATAAGATTTGATCCAGTAACCATGAGCGAACAGAGCCATCTACTGGAAAAAGTGAAACTAATTTTATCACCAAATCCAAACACTCAAAATTCAATAATCGAAATCGAGGCCTCAAACCTTTACTCAAGTAAAGATGTATTAATCACCAAAGGTAGTAACTTGATTCAATTAGAAGAGGAAAGTACCTCGGTAAATTGTATTGCTGGCTTTTGTCAAATTCAGTGGACGATTTCTAGTACATGGCAACTAGATGACATCGACGACATTCATTGGATGGTAGTTTCACAAGATACTTCTGGATTGGAAACAGGTCCTGATTTACTGATTCGACAAACTGCATTTAATGAAGTGGAAAACGACTTAGAGATTATCCAATTCGAGGCTTTTGATAATGAAAATGCATTACATGATTGGACTGATGCAGACTGGCCTTTCCACATACAGTCTAATGAATCAATTACGGTAAACGGCCAGGTTAGATTCCAAGGAGTTTCTAATACTTTCATTTTACCAGACCAAGCAAGAATCGAGGTTAAATTACAAGCAGTACCTCCAAAGAATATTTCAGGAGGCCAAGATGTTTGGCCTGAAGAATCTGTAAATTGGAGCGATTCTTGGTTTATCGAAGTGGGTACTAACGGTTATTTTTCAACCGTAATTAATACTCCAGATTCGCTTATTATTCCATCCAACACCTCTTTAGAGATTTCAGCTCATATTGTAAGAACAGGTCCACTTGGCCAACAATCCAATACTTCGAATGATATGACTGCGATTTATCAAAAGACTCGCATATTATTTGATATTCAGTCGCCTGAGGTTCTTTCTCTTGATGTTTTAGACCCTGGGGGCCAAGTTCCAGCAGATGAACATGTATGGATTTCAGGACAGGATATCCCGCTGAGAGCAACTATTTCCGATGTTGAAGGACTTAGCCCATCGATTACAGTATGGTCTTGGTCTGAGAGTAAAGATGACCTTAATGGCGATGGAGTGATGGATTTAGAAGAATATGTATCTACTACTGCAACCGTCAATACTGGCTCTAAGTCTGCTATTGTCGACCTGCCTATCTTTTCATGGTTTGATGTTAGAGGCTCTAAGGAAAGTGGTAGGCTTAGTATTTTTATTGAGTCTCAAGATTTAGCAGGTAATCTATTATCGGGTGGAGGAAGTTTTGGACAGGACCACGATTTGGCAACTTTGATAGTTCAAAACCAATATACCACATTCTTTGATTTTGATACTCTTGATTTAGATTTAATCGAACAACAGATACTTCCAGGAGTTGAACATAAACTTCAGTTTAGTTTAACCGACGCGAATGGAATTGATTCTTTGGATGAAATACAATTTGCGATACTTGGAAGGGATGTGCAAGAACAATGTTTTATCCATCATTCACCGCGATTTTCCAATACACAATATGACAATGATTGCTTTGCAGTTAAGCCAGAAGTAGTGATTAATCAACAGGAAGGTTTCCTAGTATGGGATATAGAATTTAATTTTAGAGTCTCTTGGCAAATAATCGAATCCCTACCTCAGCAAGATTGGATTCCTTCGATCAAAATATTTGATGAAGGTCAAGATTTGTATCTTGGAGTATCATTGCTCACTATGTTTGAATGGAATTTCAATCAGGACATTGAAATTTCACAAGTAGAAATTATTGAACAATCAGGGCCTATTGGCTCAAATACAGGACAAGAGATTTGGTTACAAAGTAATGACATAATAGGAATGAACCTGTATTTAGAATTCATTAACCTAAGTATTCCAGTTCAATATCTAAATGATAACTTTTCAATTACTGGAGTAATTAATAATCAAACTTCTAACTTATTAGAAAATACGACAATTAACGAACAAGGACTCATTAATGTCGAATTTACAGCCAAGCCATCTTATGCTGAATCAGCGAATTTCTCACTAGAATTGAGATTATTTTCGCCTCAATTACAACCCCTAGCTTCTCGAACTCTCCAAGTTTATCTCGATGACTCTCCTCCGATTTTCTCTTTGAGTCTGCAAGATCTATTGAAAGTAGATTCAAATAGATTATTTGAGATACCGATTTTTGCTACAATAAGTGATGATTTACCACTTAATGAACCAAGATTAGAAGTCAATTGGTTTTTCTCTGAAAATGGCTCAATAATACAAGGAACAAGTGGAAATCAAATAATAAATTCAACGGGAATAACCCAATTTAATACATATTTTGATGGAGAGATAGACATTACTCCAAGCGATGAAACTCTATTGTCTAGAGATAGTGAGATAACAATTTGGTTTTCTGCAACTGATAATTCTGGCCTTGAATTGACTGGTTTTGGTACTTTTGATGACCCATTGAAGCCTCGCTTTAATTGGATTGATTTTGAACCTCAATTAGATACTATTAGAGTTGAAACTAAAAACCCGACTTTTGGTCAAAACCTTGAGATAATCACTAGAATTGTTAACACAGGTCAACTTAATGGCACAGTACAAGTTGACTTAATCGATCTAGATGGATTGGTTCTTGAAACCAAATTTATCACTATAGATGCAGGAGATTGGATTGAAACCTCATGGTACTTTGAAGCGTGGACTACAGGAGATATTACTTTCTTTGTAAACCTAACAAATTATTCACAATCAAAACAAGTAGAGATAGAAGATATCGATGAATTTAATTCTTCTAATAGAGAACTTAATGGTCTAATTGGTCTGATTGGATTATTTATATTCTTAGTTGTTGGTGGATTTGGATTTGCTTATCATCGTAGGTCTAAAGAATTAGAGCAATACACCAAAATGCACATCGAAAATATAGTTCGTAAAAAGCGCTCTGCACCACCACGTCCATCAGGATTAGATATTTCTAATGAAGAGGAATAGTCAAGAATGAAATGCACCACGGCAGACTACAAGCCGGGGTTCCCGAGCGGTCAAAGGGGGTGGACTCAAGATCCTCTGCGTAAAGCTTCGCAGGTTCGAATCCTGCCCCCGGCACCACGTAATCATTCGACAAGAACTGGTCTAAGCACCAATAGGCACATTGAGCCTAATTAGAGATAAACTCTACTTTCCGGTCATTTCTTGAACTTCTTTTGCTGCTAGTATTAGGGTTGGTGCCCAAAGACCAACAAATATTCCTAACATTTGGTCTTCACTGATAAAGTAAATGTACAACGACAATACTACTGACAACATACTTGCGATAAATCCAATTTTTGCTATATTTCCACTCATTTCTTACTCACTCAACCCTAAATTATGGGTTTCCCTAATAATAGGGTGTTTCAAGGCGTAAAACCAGTTTACGGCTAAAAATGGCACATTAAAAGATTGATTACTCACAAGGAATTTCTTCTCTTTCTTCGTTGTAACACTTCTCTTCTTCGCGCTCTGAGTCATCAGAAGTTCTCTCTTCATCGGATTGATTTGAAGAATCATCTTCAGTCCTTTCTCTATCTGTGGTTGTTTCAGATTCAGAACTATTCTCTTCCTTTAACCTGTCCTCTTCATCAAGACATCTCTGTTCACATTCTTCTTCAGTATATTCTTCAGTTTCCATACACTTTTTCAGACACTTTTCATCACATTTGCGATCTTTATGGTCATCCGAATTTTCACCAGTTAATTTATCCAGGTATTTTTCACCTAAACATCCTGCGGTTGAACTAGCAACAATCAATGCCATAATCAACAGTACAATACTATTCTTCATGTAAACACGGTTGTATCGCTACTAAATAAGAGATGTGAAGAAATGTTTGAATAAAATCTATTCTAAAATGGCTTCAACTAATGGTTGTATTGTCTCGCCGTGCATGAAAGGAGATACAACATCAGCCGCTTCTGCTACATATGCAAAAGCCCCACCTACTGCCACTGACCAATGTGCAATTTCAAACATAGACAGGTCATTAGGTGCATCACCAACACAGAGTAAGTCTTCAGTAGTTAATCCCATGCGCTTAAGGATTATTTGAAGCCCTGAACCTTTGGATAATTGAGGTTCCATAAGATGTATTGCAAAACCGGTTTTTACTACTGAAAGGTGTGACCATTCACTTGAAGNAATNAATTTTTCAATTCTTTCTAAGTCCTCATTTGGNGAAAGGCACCATTCGCTTTCACGCCATTGATTGGTTTCAATTCCTTGCCAATTCAATCCATCAATTTGTGTTGCAAGCCATTGNGCAGCCTTCTTNGCTTCACTNCCATCGGCTCGNTATTTTGTTTCACCCCAATCNGGATGCCATAANACNCCACCATTTTCGCAACATATAGGGCCACTTAGGTTCAANAATCGCCAAAGCCCATATGTGATNGCTCTAACATTTCCAGTGGCTAAAATAACTGGNATNCCATTGTTCTTCNAGNCGCGATAANGCNTCNATAACATTAGGATTAATTCGNTTTTTTTCATCGGTTAGTGTACCATNAATATCGACAGCGACAACCTTTGGCTTCCAATCATCAGGCAGCCACTTCATAACCGGTCGTAATGAATTACAGTGATGAATATTCGCATCGATTTTACCCCTTGAGGACAAATCATTCATACGAGTATTGATGAAGAACTATATTTTAGACGAAACATGGCGGAGAAAGAGAAGGTTGAGAACTTCCTTTCTCTCGAAGAAGAGAATCAGCCTCCTGAAGAAAAAAAATCCAAAATAAAGTTACCAAAAATGGTCAAAAAAAAGCAAAAACCAGTAGTTGATCATGAATTAGAAAAAGAAATCCTTGAAGCCGAGATTCTCGATGATTTGGTAGTTGAACAACCCAGCGGAATTTTCGAAGTAGAATGGCCACTTGTCGGAATGGATTGTCCAGATTGTGCAAGTAAAGCCTTCAATGCTTTAGATCATTTAATGCAAACAACTGAGGTAAAGATTTCCGCAACTACTGGCGAAGTTAGTCTAAAGGTTGATTTAGAGCATGGTCTTCTTTCACAAGTTAGTTCAACACTAAAATCACTAGGCCATCCGCCTGATGTTTCGTTTTACTTATTGTCTGGAGTCAATGCAAGAGTTGTTGCAAAAAGAAATAAAATCGAATTAAAGGCGGTAGAAAGATTGCTTCTTAGGCAACCGGGTGTCCTGGATGTGGAAGTTAACAGAGATAATGAAATCCTTATACAATTACTCCCTGCTCCAAATAAGAAAATGTTGGAACTTAGAGATAGTTCCCTGGAACGTATAATCGGAACCAAACCAGTATTCACCGAGGTTTCCAGTACTCGATTACGACCTGACCAGTGGAGACTATTTGGTGGAGCTGTTGCAGTTCCTTTATTGATTATTGTAATACTTGGAGAAGTCCTTGGTCTGCCGCCTATTGTGATTGGCATCATCGCCTCATTTGGAATTTTTATTGGTGGCCTACAGATGTTCCATGAAGCAATTGCTAGTTTGATGTCCAGACAAATGGGCTTTCAAGTTTTAACTAGTATCGCAGTAATTGGGGCGTCAATTCTTGGTATGTGGGAAGAGGCACTGATGGTTGTTATTCTAGTTGCAATTGCTGCGCATCTCGAAAGTAGTGCACTTGAAAATGCCCGTAATGCTATGCAGGGTGGTTTGGATAGGATACCAAGAACAGCCAGGCGAATGACATCAAAACCGAAAATAAACCAAGAGTCAATCATTCCATCACAATTCTCTTTTCAAATTGAAACTAATAGTCCTTCAAGTTCACAGTCAATGTTACACAATAATCAACCTAAAAATNCTGAGGAAAGTGAAGTAATTTCACTGGATATTCTACAAATTGGAGATATTATTGAGGTTAGGAGTGGTGAATTGATTCCGGCTGATGGTAAAATTATTGATGGCTTTGGGGCACTGGACAAAGCCCCATTGACTGGCGAATCCGCACCTGTAGAGGTGGCAGAAGGAGACACGATACATGCAGGATTAATACTTGCTAGAGGCCCAGTATTGATCGAAGTGTCTGCAATAGGAGAGAATACAAGGTTATCAGGAATTATCGAAGCGGTTCACAGTTTCAAAGAACAGAAGCCAAAAATCCAAAATATGCTTGAAAAATTTACAGCAATTTGGGTTCCTATAGTTCTATTCGGTGCTCTTGTAGTTTGGTACTTCATGTTCCCAGCAAATGAATGGAAAATAATCCTTCTATTATGGGTGGTTGCATGCCCATGTGCACTCTTACTAGCAGCAGCAATGCCTCATGCAGCAGCGCTTTCGAGAGCCTCTAGAATGGGCGCAATAGTAAGAGGAGGGGATATCTTGGAGCGATTATCTAAAGTAAATCACGTATTATTGGATAAAACAGGAACTCTAACCTCTGGCAAACCGACAATCGGTGAAGTTACAATTGCTAAAGGTAGGCAGAAAAAAGCAACTTTAGGGCTTGCTGGTGGCCTTGAAAAAAGGTCTTCTCACCCTTATGCTCAAGCGATACTAGAGTATTTGAAAGTTCAAAATATTCCTTCATCGGAAGTAACTGGAATTGCAGATGTAGAAGCTGGAGTAAAGGGTATGTCTGCTGGTAAAGAAGTTTATTTCATCCGTGCTGACATGGCCAAAAAATACAAAATCAAACTTGGAAAAGAAATTTCACAGGCCATTAAAAATGCTAAGAAACAAGGAAATGGAATGAGTTTACTCGCCCGAGAAGATACTGCACTAGCATTATTCACATTCATTCATGATGATACTCGTAGCGGGAGTAAAGAGTTAATCCATGGTTTCAATAAACGTTCTTTATCTGTTGAAATTCTATCAGGAGACCAACAATCTTCAGTCAGTAATTTTGCTGCTCAAATTGGATTACCCGATCAATCTGCTCACGGCGGGCTATCTCCTGAACAGAAAGTTTCCTGGGTAGAGAAGAGGTCTCAAACACACGTTACAATGATGGTTGGAGATGGATTTAATGATTCGGCCGCACTTGCTGTAGCTGACGTTGGTATCGCAGTTGGTACTGGCGAGTCGGTTAATCTTGAAGCAGCAGATATCATGTTTCCCGGCGATGAACCTAAAATGCTTCTAGAACTACATGATTTGTCGAGGAAGATGAATAATGCCTTAATTGGAAATATTGCAATTTCAATCCTTATTACATTGACATTAGTGATTGCAGTAATCANTGAGTGGTATGATCAATTATGGGTAGGAGTCTTGATTCATGAAGCATCGGTATTATTGGTAATTATAAATGGTGCTAGACTTGCAGGCAAAGATAGTATGCTTGGTATATTGTGGTCTGTAATCAAATCTTTATGGATTGATACTAAAGCCGTGTTTATTCAATTTAAGCAGCACTTCTTTTCTCAACCAGTCACACAAAATACTTCAGAAATAGATTTACACGCGACATCTTAAACCCTAGTGGCGACTCTTCGGTTTAGGTGCGAAGATGGCTAGAGTACAAGCAGACCCAATCACTGCCGCTCTTGCCCATCCTACGCGTAGGAATGTTTACTCCATTCTTTGTNAAACTGAGGAAATGAGTACAGTTCAANTTCAAAGTTCAGTCGANGTNGANNGATATAATNTATATCANCATTTGAANAAATTAGCATCTTTAGGATTGGTGGAAAATCATAGAGATGTNGGTAGAGCNAGATGGTGGAAAGTAGCAACTAGAGTTGAAATNCCCGGAATNATCACNGCGGTAAAACCAATNNTGACTCAGGTAAAATCAAANTCANGNCCNGGTGAAATAGGGGCATTATTAGAATCTGAAAAAGGAATTCATTTAATCTCATTAGAGGGTTCAAGAGACAAAGTTGGAGCAAAATTATTATTCGAACAACTAGCCGACGATTTGGGTATTGAAGTCGACATCCCATGGAATTTTGTTCCAGGAACAATAGCATTGATTGAACAGGATAAGTGAAATTATGGATGAAGACGAAGAAATTAGAATCGAATCCAGAATAGCTCCTCCGCCTTTAACATGTCCAAAATGCGATGAATTACTCCCTCCTGAATTAGGGGAAGTAAATTGTTTGATGTGTGACTCAAAAGTCAAAGTCGCACATCCAGTAACTAGAAGAAAATGGAAAGAAGAAAAAGTAAGTTGCCCTGGCTGTGATAAGGTTTTGATCGTCGGAGTGGATAGCAGACCAGCGAATATTCAATGCGCTTCTTGTGAACATGCCTTTACAGTCCATCCAAATATTCCAAGGGTAGAAGTTACCTGCCCAGGTTGTGAAAGAAGGTTGAGGATGAAAAGAAAGCCTGGTAAGAGAAATATCGACTGTCCAGCATGCGATACCAAATTTAGCGTAAAATTCTAAATCGTGAGTCGCTTTTTTATCGTTTTGAAATAAATAATTTAGCCTTGAAAACGGCATCTNAACACTCTAACTTATCGCGTACCTTATGTATGATAAAAAGTCCATATGATACTGGATGGGTTCTATGGGTACTAGCGATAGCAAGATGGGAGAGGCACTAGATGTCGCTCGTAGTAAGAGGCTCAATGCAGACAAGTTGTCACTTGCCGCTCTGCGCTCACAATTCACCAATTCTTCAGGTCAATCGATTGACCAAGCCCAATTAACTAGTGCTAGATTCCGTCAAGAAGAGAGGCTACGTGCCGATATTCGTAGGGAAAGAAGACTTAGGCAACAGGCTATTGCTGAGAGAGTAATTGCAATGCAAGAAACCTTGGCAACAGACCTAGCAGTTCAACATGAGTTAACCCTTGATGCTCTAGAAAAGGAAATGCGTGAATCAATGGAAAACGAACTCGCTGAATTAGAACGAGAAGCATTGGCCCAAGAAGAAGGTCGACTACGTTCCGAATATGAATTACGATTATCAAGACAAGTCGAGGTTCTACAAGAACAATATGAAATTGAACAAGACCTACGATTGGAAGAACACAAAGAGAGGCTAAAGCAAGATATTGAGGCTGAACTTCAAGAGGAGCATAGGCAAAGAGTTGAAGTTCAAAAAGAAAGAATCGCACTTGACTATAATCAAGAATTGCAACACAGAATACGTGAAATGGAATCATCAATTTCTCAAGAGATGGAATCTAGATTCAAAGAAATGGAAGGTAGTGAATTAAACCGTTTAGAAGAGAGTCATTCAGCAAGATTAGCAGAGCGTGAAGAACAATTGCGACGTGGAATTAGAACACGTTTAGAACAACAACTNAGGGCTAGATTGAAGCAAAGAGAGGCTCGTCTAAAAGCTGAATATGATCGTAGAAGCCTACGATTAGAAGAAGACATTGCTCAGCAAATACAATCTGAATTAGAACAGAGACTACGTAACGAAACCAACGACCTTGAAGAAGAAATGAGAGAAGATGTAGAACTAGCAATCGCTCGTCGAAGGGATGAACTTCGAGTCGAATTAGAGAAACAACTTGAAACCAGGCATCTAGAAAAGTTGTCTGATAGAAAGGTACGTCTAAGAGAGAAGTATGACATAACATTCTCTAAGGCAGTAGATGATATTTCACGCTCCTTAAAGCAAGAAATCGATAATGAATTAGAACAAAGAATGGAATCCGAGTTTACCAGTTATCGCAATGCTAGAGAAGCAGAAATCCAAAATAGATTAGCTAGATTCCGTTATGATCGTGAAAATGAACTAAGGGATATGCTTGAAGAACAATATGAGACTAAGAAAACAGATTGGTCTGAAAGGCTTGAACTTGAATTCCAATCTCGAGAGACCGCAGCTCGTAAAGCCATTATGTCTGAAATTGATGCTGGTCTTAGAAATGAAAGGCTCACATTTGAAACTCACCTTGAACTATTGAAGGAAGAAACCGCTCTAGAATTAGAGGTTGATATGGAAGACCGCCTTGAACAATTCAAGACTCGTAAGGAAGACGAAGTTGCCTCTCAACTCGANCGTCAACTTGACAAGCGTGAAGAGATTATGCGTAACAAGGCATTGATTGAAGTTAGAAAGCGTGAGGCTCTAATCAGATCAGAAATCGAGGCTCAACTTGGTTTGAAGCGGGCAGAAATTAGAGACAGATTNCAAAACCTAACTCAACAAATGGATAATTTCAAAGAAAATGCAGAAACCAAGATGCGTGATGCTGTTGAAAAGCAAGTTCAAGGCGAGATAGATAACACAGAATCCGAATTCAAAACCCGTGAGAAAGAATTTAGAGATTTACAAAACACNGATTCAAGGGCTGAAAAGAGGCAAATGTGGATGCAATCAATTTCTGGGCAAGACCGTCCACAAAATCAAGCCATGCCAGATCCATCTCTACTAGGTGCAAGACCATCACTTCTAGGATCGAGCGGCGGCAGGCCAATGCGAGGNATTCTTTCTAACGAACAGCCACAACAACCTAGAATGGGGCTAGCAGGAATGAGAGCGCCAGAAACCAGTTCTAAACCACTGGCACCTTCTGCATCATTGGTACGTCCTGTCAAATCACCTCTAGCAACTCCAAAGCCAACTCCATCTACAGAATTACCAAAGCCAGTTCAAAAGATGGGAACTGCTGAATTAAAGCCAGTAGTATCAACTCTCCAACCACAAGANTCCGAGGTTAGTTCAGAGGTTCAACAGAATGTGACAACAACTCTAACACCGATTACTACAACTTTAACTCCCCAAGTACAATCTACTAGTAATGTTGCTAGATTAACTCCGATTAAGCACATGCTTGAACCGGTCAAGAAGACCAGAGGATCACCGCCTCCATCGTCGTTTGGCAAGAATTCTGAGGATTCTGAAGAAAATGAAGAATGATTAGATGCATTACTAGCGAGTTATTGATAAAATAACGCTACGTCGCAGATACATGAAGCGAAGCATATTTTTGATAATTATCTTGATGTTACTTCCAATTTCAACTACAGTTACCGCAGAAAATAATGTTGTATTTTCGGGNATCTATGATAGTTCAAACTTGATTGTTTATTCTGAGAAGTTATCTGATAATTCAATTCTAACAGTCCAAAGTAACGGAGAAATTAGTCGTCAAACATTGTCTTCAGGAGTACTTAATGAACTATGGAATTTGAACACAAATCTGTCTTTAATTAATGGTAAATTAGATTCAGCGCAGCAATTACTGGCAGTCTCTTTTGNAGATGGATTTTTGGTATTTAGTATGTCATNACAATCNATTGTNTATCAGTTTAATTTNNCCTATGCTCCAGATGATTTAGATTGGGATTCAGAGGGTAATGTATGGTTGGCTTACTATGATGGTACCACTGGTAGCAGTCGTAGAGCGATCGAATACAATCAGTTTGGTCCGACAGGGTTCGAAACAGGAGTAGTCGCATCAGGATTTTTGTCTTTTGAAGTACTTTCTAATGATGAGATAACATTCTCAGCTATGGACTCCAAAACTCATGTTTATGGCCAAGATGGCAATTTAATTCGTAAACTATCTCAATCTAATAACTATCTTACCCATTCCTTTGAAGATGANAATCAAAACTTTTTTGCTGGTTCATCTAATGGTAAATTGTATAGATATAACACAACTACTTGGTCTTCAACCAATCTTGATTTAGGGGTGAATGAAAAGGTCTCACATATTTCACACTTCAATACAAATTCATACTTAGTAGGGACCGAAGAAGGAACAGTTTTCATCATAGGTTCATCTCCGTTTGTTATTGAGGATAGTTTTTCTATCTCTAAAATGGTTACAGGGGCATATCGTGAATTCGGGGGTCAGATTTCAGTTTTTGGTTCTGATAATTATGCCACAGAAATCTCATTTTTTGATATAGATTCAGATTTGGACGGGATNCCAGATACTGTAGATGTTTTCCCTACTGAACCAACGCAAGACTCAGATTCTGATGGTGATGGTTATGGAGACAACTTATCAGGAGTTGATGGTGATGCTTTCCCATATGATTCAACTCAACATATCGATTCTGATGGCGATGGTTATGGAGATAATCCATTAGGTAATTCAAGTGACGCTTTCCCTCTAAATTTAGAACAATGGCTGGACACAGACGGTGANGGTTATGGCGATAATTCTGATGCCTTACAAGGCGATTCATTCCCAACTGAATCTTCACAATGGAATGATTCTGATGGTGATGGATACGGAGATAATCCTCAAGGATTACAACCAGATGGTTGCCCAGAAGTAAATGGNTTTTCGACACAAGACCGCTTTGGTTGNCTTGATTCGGATTTCGATAGATATTCAGACCCTACAAATGATTGGACAATCTCTGACGGTGCAGACGCTTTGCCTAACGAAATCTCACAATGGATAGACCGAGATGGCGATGGTTATGGCGAGAATAATACTGGTTCTAATCCCGATTCATGCCCTCTTATTACAGGAACTTCGATGAAAACATGGCAAGCAGATCAATCCTCTCCAACTGGATATTCTGAGACCTCGATGTATGGTTGCTTAGATTCGGATGGNGATGGATGGGCGGATACATCAGACGCCTTCCCTAATGATTCATTAGAATGGTTTGATGGCGATGGTGACAATGTCGGTTCTAATAGCGATTATGATGATACTAAGGCACTTGTATCTACAGAGCAAGAGTATTGTAACTTAGCAATCGATGATTTTTCTGATATGTGTAAAGGTTGGAGAGACTCGGGTTACCAAGATTACCTTTCACGTGACAAAGGTGAAGGTGAGGGAGATTTATCATATAATTCATGGTTAATCAATTCTGAAGCTGGTATCTTAGATGATGACGATGATGATAGTCTTGGTGACACGATAAAACAGGTTGCAATAATAGGTGGGCTTGCTTTTGTAGTGATTGCAGCACTAGTAGTAGTCATCAGTTTTATCGCCAAGAAGCGAAAGATAAATCATATGATTAAGAGGTATGGAGTACCTTTCGCACCTGAAGAATCCACTGCTAATGATGAGGCCTTAGAAGGCTCAGCGGGTCTTTCAGCCACTGGCGGTATCGAATCAGACAGCTCTTGGGATGATGAAGTTGAAGAAATGAATTTCGATGAAAATCAATCTGTTGAAGAAGANGATGAATCAAGCATTGTAGTTTCTGCTGAAGATATTTACGAACAAGATAACAGTCTAGAAGATATTGCTGGCATTGAAGTCTCATCCAGTGAACCATCAACTGAAGACGTTTCAGCAATGTTTGAAGATAAGGAAGAAACTGAATCAGAAGCCAAGCCAAGNAATGCTCCACCTGTCCCTGCAGAGGGTCTACCTGAAGGATGGACTATGGACCAGTGGGAATGGTATGGTCATGAATGGCTTGCCAAGAACAGTGATAATTGATCATCGCCAAACAATTGGCAGTGACTCTTTCAATTCTCTAAGTTCTTGTCCGTTATAGATTGGTTTTCCATCTTTAACTAAAGTATTCATAATTAACCATAATACTCCGTTCCAAGATTGGGGTTTTGAAAATATCTCTACATTTCCTGCGGCGGCAGATACCAGTAATTTACCTTCATCAGTACCTTCGTCAAACAAGGCACGTACCAAGTTCTTGGTATCAAATAAATAGCCTTTAGGNCGCCATTCCATCATATTTATCACACCTGGAATGGTGATAGATTTAATCGGTCTACTAGATGTTCNACTTCGACATCAGCAACAGCTTTCATCCTCTCTCTTAGAGTATCAATTTCTCCACTCATTTTAGTTATCTTATGAGCACGAACTAAGTCATTTAGAAACTCATTAACACTCTTGTATCCACTAAGTGTCCTCAGAGTATTCAATTGTCTTCTTACCTCATAACTTACGCTTATCGATGTCATTCCTTCAGCAGTCATTACTATCCCTAAATGCCGACTATTTGAGCGCATACTTAACCTGCGCGAAGAGTTGAACAAAAATCATGCATTTTTGAGGGGTTTTTTCAAACCTCAAATCAANTACGGTTTTTTCTATCTAACAAAAGTCGAGGTTGTTCGTTAATGCCAAATTCTCTTCTCATTGCTAGTACTCTGTGATGAAATTCTTTAGCCAAAGTCCAATATTCCAACGAACCTGCTCCAGCGCCTGAATTTGTCGGTTTGTTTAACAACACAGTTGGGGCGCCACTCCAAGGTGCTTCAGCAACTTTTACCAATCTTCGAATCGTAGTTTTGAATAATTTCTTAGGCATTTTTGTATTTACTTGATCACAAACATGCCTACTCAATTTGGAACGAGCATCAACCATAGTCATGGCAATTCCAAATATTTTCAGATTACGATTAATTCTTCTTTGAATCATTTTTATCGAATTCATCAGCATACTAAAACCTTCAAGAGCATAATACTCTGCCTGTACAGGTACCATTACCCAGTTTGCAGCACACATCGCATTAATCGATAATAATCCCAGTGAAGGGGGAGTGTCAATGATAATATGATCAAATTGATCAATGATTGGAGCTAGTGCTTCACGAAGTCGAGTTTCTCTTCCAATCTTATGGCTTAATTCGATTTCAGCACCTGAAAGGTGGATGTCACTAGGGAGCAGCCATAAGTTTCCTACTGAAAGATTATCAGGAGCCTTCTTGCCCCCATTTCGCATACTCCATGCTTCTTGCATACTAGCAGTCAACTGTTTGGGATTGATTAGATATTCTTCCATCAAAGGTAAATCTTCTCCTGATTCATTGGTTAACAAATCATAAGCAGTTTTCTTAACTTTCTTTTTCTCAACTCCAAATGAAGTTGCACAATTTCCTTGAGGGTCAAGGTCGATTAACAGAACCTTTGCAGGCGGAAGTCCTTGTTTTCGAGAACCTTTAGCCAGTGCTGCTGCTAGATTAACAGCAGTAGTGGTTTTTGCACAACCCCCTTTTTGATTAGCCACAGCGACAACCATTTTGTAAGGATTCATACTAACACACTCTCGGACAATGGTGATGAGAATGTTTCTCCTCTTTCAATGCAAGCATTGAATGATTGATTTCAAGCAGGTTGTATGACAGGAACAGGTACTTCGGATAGAATCTTTCTAACGATGTGCATTCCAGTAATTCCACGAATCTTTGCTTCAGGTTTCATATTGATACGGTGGCTGATAATCTGTAGTGCAATGCCTTTGATATCATCAGGGATGACATAATTTCTTCCAGCAATAGCAGCAGCAGCACGTCCAGTCTTGAATAGTGATTGTGATGCACGAGGTGAAGCGCCGTTTACTACACGATGGTCTTCACGAGTTCTTTGAACAATTTCGACGATATAAGACAAAATCGCTGGGTCAACATGAACGGTCTCAAGTGCTTTTTGCATTGCAACAACCTTCTTTGGTGATGTAACTTGGTCAACATCGTGTTGGTCTTTTCCACGAAGTTTTCTTCTAGCCAAGATCGCCTTTTCTTCAGAGCGGTCAGGGTAGCCCATACTCATCTTCATCAAGAAACGGTCCATTTGTGCTTCAGGTAGAGGGTATGTTCCTTCTTGCTCAATTGGGTTTTGGGTTGCCAGAACCACGAAAGGAGCAGGTAATTTATGAGTGATACCTTCGATAGTTACTTGCTTTTCTTCCATCGCTTCTAGTAGAGCAGCTTGCGTTTTTGGAGGTGCACGGTTAATTTCGTCAGCCAGTAGAATGTTTGAAAACAATGGTCCAGCACGAAGTTTGAATTCTCCAGATTTTTGGTCATACATATATGTCCCCATAATATCAGAAGGCAGTAAATCCGGTGTAAATTGAACACGCTTGAATTTACATCCAAGCGCACGAGCGAAGGTATTTGCTAACAGTGTCTTTGCAAGTCCAGGGAAATCTTCCAGTAGCATATTCCCGTTTGATAGAATTCCAACAGTAACTCTTCGAAGGTTTTCATTCTTTCCAATAATNACNTTGCTAACTTCATTCATCAAACTTGATGAGATAGCCGAAACAGTTCCGATTAGGTCTTGGGTTCCAGCGGCTTGACTCATTCCTGCATTTGCCGATAATCCTGCTTCCATACTCATAATCACCTTTGGTAATTGACTATCAGCGTCATTGTATATATCAATGTGAGGTTGTAATATGTCATCATGTCTCACCCAGAAGGTGAAAATAGCATTATCGGCCCCAGAAATGATTATCTTTACGATGAAGTCTAATCAATTCATCTAAAATTTCTTGTTCTACAGGAGTGAGTTCGATTTTCTTCAATCTTTTAGCATGCTTTTCAGGTACATCAACATAGAACTCATCCAATTCTTCAATATGCCTGCCAACAGTTGGACCTTGAATAGCAACAGCGACTTCGTCACCTTGTCTTGCTTCTTTCACATCATCAGAATCACGGGTTCTTAGACTCTTGACCTGTCCTACAGATGTACCATCTAATTTCATCAATCTTTGACCGATGTGTACGCGACCACCAACAACTCTCATGCCAACAATTGCTGGTCCTTTTGCTCTAAATGTGTGATCTTTAAGATACAGTAAACGCCCTGGATAAACCAAAGATTCTCGTTGTTCAGCCTCAATATCGGCTTTTGTTTGTTCTCTCCATTCCTCAAAACTATCTAGAATATGGTAAATTATGGAGCCACTGAAGAACTTTATTTCCGAATCATCACCCTTTAGTTCATCTGCAACTTCGTTATTAGGTTTGGTTGAAAATCCTAAAATCGCCCTATTAAGCGGGTCTTGAATAGATTTAGCCATCAAAATATCTTTCTTATTTACGGGTCCAACACTAGCTTGACGAACTGGGATTTTAAGTTTGAATAGTTCAAATGCCAATGCTTCAAGTCCTCCAACAGTGTCTGCTTTAATCACTACACCATTCTTCTCTTCAATAGCACCTTTACAAGTTCCTTTTTGACATTCTTCAATAAATTCTACACGTGGTGAGACCTTTTCACAAACAGAACACATTATCGGCATTTTATCGTAAATTGTTCGCCACTCTTCTTGAATCGCTTTCTTGGAATTTTCAATCTGTTCCTCTGTATTAGCAAGATAAAGCGTAGTTCCAGCGATAGCCTGTTCTAATTTTGGAGCGACAATTTTCACACCACATGCGGCTTGTACATCTGGGAAATTAACCCATCTTTTACCAGCATCTCTCATTTCAGACATCCCCTTGGGCCGNTTTAATCCTTTGATATGAGTTGAAAAGGGTCCATCATTGGATGCAAGCATGATATTGTCTCCAACTTTTAGTGAACCTCTGTATAATATTACGTCAATCGTTTTACCCATTCCTATTTCATCACGCATCTCTAGAACAGTTCCTTCTGCTGGGCCAATAGTATCAGTTAACCTGTCTTCAAGGAACCTTTCAGCCAAACCAACACTCACCGCAAGTAAATCTTGTAATCCTTCACCTTCTTTCGCACTCATAGGAACTACTGCTACATTTTGTGTAAANTCACGAATTTTATCATATCTCTCAATATTAAATCCATGTTCTGAAAATTGTCCTAATATCTTCCAATACCTATCTTCGAATAGGGAGACCACATCTTCTCTCTGGTCTTTTAGAGATTGCATGAATGAGCGGCCTCGCTCGCAGGTCCAACCATGTATTCTGTCAACTTTATTTGCAGCAATTACGAAAGGAGTCTTAGTTTCTTTCAATGTGTTTAGACTTTCAATGGTTTGAGGTTGTAAACCTTCCATTATGTCAATTACCAGTATTGCAATATCTGCAACCGAACCTCCACGATTTCTAAGACTGACAAATGAGTGGTGTCCAGGGGTATCGATGAATAGTAGCCCAGGTGATTTGAAATTTTTACCACCAAGCATTGCTGCGCAGGTATCATTGAGGACATCAGCAGGAACTTCAGTAGCTCCGATATGTTGAGTAATACCACCGGCTTCTCGGTCCATCACGCTGGCTTGTCTTTCCGAACCAATAGATCGAACTAAGTCAAGGACACTCGTTTTACCATGATCGACGTGGCCTAAGACAGAAACAATTGGTTGACGGTTTTCACCGCGAACTACTTCTTCTTCTATCTCTTCTGCCATCATCTATCCCTCCACTGTGGGAGTAAGGTCTGTGGCAATCACTCATAAAACCATCTTGAGATGGTTTGGTCCCAGTCCATTACTCCTTCNGGGAACCAAAGTCCNAGTTCGAACTCAGCAGTTTCAGGAGCATCAGAACCATGAATCATATTGTATCCAATATCCATTCCATAATCTCCTCGAATAGTGCCAGGTGCTGCTTCTCTTCCATTGGTGGGGCCAATCAAGTTTCTAGCTACACTGATCGCATCTCTTCCAGCCCAAGCCATACAAACGACAGGTCCAGATGTTACGAATTTTATCAATCCTGGGAAAAAGGGTC
>NZXL01000045.1 GCA_002697705.1 Methanobacteriota archaeon | reverse complement strand
CAAGTTGACCCTGCTGATGAAGAAGCAGTGGAAGAAATGATGGAACTATCTGCAGATGAAGAAATTAATTGGGAAGAAGAATGAACTCAATCAATAGAAACTTCTTCTACATGACTTAGATCCATGTTTAGCACATCATACATCGCTTCAGCCAAATCAACATCTAAGTTATTCTTTTGACCCCATTCGACTAATCTAGTAACATCTCTAACAAGGAAATCTTGTGCTTTAGGGTGTGATTGTATAACCGCTTGTCCTACATCGATTACCACTGGCTTATCCTCATCATTCCATAAAATATTGAATGGAGAAAAATCACCATGAACCAAATTTGCTTTTTGCCATGAAACCGCTAAAAACTCGAGTAATTCATCATAGACAGGTTGTGGTTCTTCGACCTTAACTTCACGTAGTTTGGGAAAAGGAGAAGTTTCATCTCCTAAGTAATCCATTACCAAGACATTCTTGTGTAATCCTAATGGCTTAGGAACTCTAAGCCACCATTTGGCTAAACGGGTAAGGTTTCTTTGTTCTTTACGAACCCAAATATCAACTAAATCTCGATGTCTACGCCTAAGTCCAGTAAATCTAGGGTCTCCCTCTATGTATTGCATGAGATTCTTGAAAACTGCATTTGATGTGTGGAATATTTTGACTGCCACTGGATTTCCATCTATATCTGTGCCATGGAAAACGTGAGCCTCTTTTCCTCTCGCCACTGGGAAGTCTAGCGTATCTATGACTCCGTTTTTCATCAATTTATACAGTGACATCAAAGTTAATCTATCAAAGACTTGGTCGAAAACTCTTCTATCAACCCATTCAAAAGGACCTTTTCCCATCGCACCTTGGATTTTATCTTCGATATTCCTAAACATCGTTTTGTATCGCTTTTCTTTCATCCAAGAATACTTTCCAGATTTACTCTCTAGAGTATCAATGAATTGTTTTTCCTCATATCGGGAAAATTCTGCATCCTTTTGATGTTCAGAATTCTTGAATTTAGATTTTTTACGGGGACGACGGTTCTTGTTTATGGCAAGTTCATCCCAATCGTCGTCTAAATCTTTCATTTGACCACCCATAAGGCCAATAAATCCTAACCAAATAGTGAATCGATGTCGATGTCATCATCATCATCGTCTTCATCTTCTTCTTCGGTAGCAGGATATTCTTCTACTGCCTCAAATACTTCTTCCGACTCTTCTGGATTTTCTTCAGAAACCTCTTCTTGAGGGGTTGAATCATCCTCTCCCTCATCTTCACTGTCACCGAATAAATCATCATCATCGTCATCATCTGGAGTGTCTGCCTCCCCAAATAAGTCATCATCATCATCGGTATCTACAGTTCCAAATAGATCGTCGTGTTCATCATCATCATCATGACTGACATTCATGCCAAATACATCGACATCATCTGGTAGAACTCCTTTACGCGATAAGTACATTGCTTGAGTTTTGGTATATCTGTGTTTGACATCTGCTTTGGAGTCTTGGAAATCCCAAGGCCAAACGATGATTAAGTCACCTTCTCTAACCCATTGTCGCCTTCTCATCTTGCCAGGGATTCTAGCTAACCTCGTTTCTCCATCTTCACAAAGAATAGTTACTCTTCGACCACCAAGAATTTGTTCTGCTAAAGCGAACATTTCGTTTATTTTGCGGTTCGGCATTTTGACACGAATCTTTCCAGAAGAACCATCTTCTGGATTCTCTAGACGGGCTAGTTCTTCCACGTCTACTTTTTCTTCACGTCTACGACCCACAATGTCTCACTAATATGGGCTGATGGTCAACCCTTATTGAAGGCATCACCCGTTTAAGTGTGATTTTATGCCCAATTATAATTGAAACTTTGTGCTGCAATTTCACAGATTTCAAGAATCTTATCGCTTGCAACTCCCATGAATACTGTAGCAAGTAAACAGGCAAGAATTGCAAAGCGAACTTGCCATCCTGCTGGAAGAGGACCTGTTTTACCTTCTTCAGGTTCCTCAAAGAACATTACGACTCCAATTCTCAGGTAGTAGTAAACTGAAATTGCTGAATTGATGACCATGGCTAATGCTAACCACCAGACCCAATGAACATCAGATAATCCGAGTTCGCTACCTGTTGCTAATGCCTCACTCATGTCACCAAGAGCAACTTTAACAATTCCCATTATCACTAGTAATTTCGACATAAATCCTGCCAGAGGTGGGACACCTGCTAATGAAATCATGAAGATAAACATGGCAACTGCAAGGAATGGTTCTCTCTTGGCAAGCCCACCAAGAGAAGATAATCTCGAGCCGCCACCTTCTGATTCAAGAACAGATAAGACAAGGAATGCACCCAATTTGAATGCTACCAATACCATCAAGTGGAACATCAATGCGGTCAATACAACCACTGCCGCTTCTCCAGGATCTCCTGATAATGTTTCATCCCAATTCCATGCTCCAATAGCGGTAATCGCTGCAAGCATGTAACCTGCATGGGCTACAGAAGAGTAAGCAAGCATCCTCTTAGGATTAGTACTGCCAAGAGCAGCTAAGTTGCCCCAAGTCATTGTAATTACAGATAATAATCCAAGACAAACAAGCCAAACTGTACCATCTTCACTAGACTCTGGTGCTGCAACTATCAACAGTATTCGCAAAAGACCAACGATACCCATTGCTTTGCTCGCTGTGGCAAGAACGCCCGCCACTGGACTGCTTGCTCCTGAATAGGCATCTGGTGCTGCAAAGTGGAAAGGTGCTGCGCTAACTTTGAAACCAAAGCCAACCAAAACAAATCCAATACCAATCATTGGAAGTGCATCACTTCCAGATTGGGCAAATGTTGTTGCCAGTACATCTAATTGTAGAGAACCTGCCCACAAATACAACATTGATAATCCATACAAACCTACTCCTGAAGCGACCGAACCAACGATGAAATATTTCATTCCCGCCTCAGTTCCAGCCTTGGACTCCTTGAAGAATGCAACAAGAACATAGGTTGAGAAAGATGCTAACTCAAGCCCGATGAATAGTACAAACAAGTCTTGGGCTAGAGCGACGATAGACATTCCAAGAGCACAGGTGATCATCAAAATATAGAAATCACCCTGTCTTCTATTATTGTATAATTCATCAGTGGATAACCTCGCACCTATTCCTTTGACATCTAACCTATTCATGCTAGCGAATGCTGCTAGGGTCAAAGCACCAAAGAAAATCAATTCAAAGACCCTGCTAAAGGCATTTATCATTAGAATTTGAGTGCCTCCTTCGCTAACAATAGCAGTTCTTTCCACTCCATCTTGGAAAGAAAGAATGGTCATGACAAAGGATGTACCAATGGTAATGACTGCAATCCAAGAAGGCAATCTTGGGTCGCTAGTCAACTTGAATCTTTGACCGCCTAATAACCAAGGTATTCTGGTTTGAGTTCCTGGAATTCTGAACTTTCCATCCCCTAGATTAGGAACTACAATTAGTAATATTAAACCTGCAAATAAAATTAATTCAGGACAAAGTGCAGAGATGAAACCATCACCAAATGGTTCAACAGTTTTCAATGTAGACATATCAAGCGCCTCCCTTTCCGACAAATAATATCAAACCGTTGAAAATTTGTTTGGTCCAATCATCCATCATGTCTAAAGCAATCCATGGCATTACACCGAATAAAATTGTAAAGAAGGCTAATATTAGCATTGCAAACTTTTCCGGATTGGATATGTCTGGAATTACCTTACCTACCATATTTGCTGGTGGTTGGGTGTCATCACCGCCTTCGAAAATTGTTCTCTGCATCGACCATAGATAGTAAGCCGCAGTCAGAGCAAGAACCAGTGCTGGACCAACCATCCACCAAATACTCCATCCATCCAAAGAAATCATATGCCACAAAGCGATAAGCATCATAATTTCTGCAACGAAACCTGCAAGTAATGGAAGACCCAAAGAAGCCATCCAAGCAAACATCATGGAAGTTGCAAGCCATGGTGAATGTTTTGCCATTCCACGCATTGCACCAATTTCCATGCTATGATAATGATGTTTGAATGCACCACAAACAGCGAATAGCATTGGACTGATAATACCGTGAGCGAACATCATGAATAGTGCGGCTGCCCAACCCATAGGTTGCATTGTAGCAATACCAATTAGAATTACACCCATGTGAGAAACCGATGAATAAGCAACCATTTTCTTCAAGTTAGTTTGACCCAAACAAACAATTGCACCCCATACAAGAGATACCATTCCAATAATCATCAATGCTAGTTGGAAATGGTATAATGCATGAGGGAATAGGCTTAGAGGTAATCTAAACATTCCGTATGCACCCATCTTCAGCATTACACCTGCTAGAAGCATTGAACCACCAGTAGGTGCTTGAACGTGAGCATCAGGCAGCCAAGTGTGGAAAGGTACTGCTGGCAATTTTACCAAGAAACCAATCATCAACATTACGAATAATATATTCTGCATTGTCTTGCCCAAGAACCAGTTGTCACCTACATTGGCAGTTCTTGCCGTATCGATCAATTCAGGAATCGAGAAACTACGACCTGTCATTGAGCCAGCGGAAGCCAAGGTGTTAGGTTCTTGTAAGAAGTATAGAGTAATTAGACCTAGAAGCATTACTACAGATGCAGTAAATGTATAGATGAAGAATTTCTGGGCAGCATACTTTCTATCTGCTCCACCCCACTTTAGAATCAAGAAGAACATTGGAATTAGTGTAAGTTCCCAGAACACATAGAACATGAATAAGTCCAGAGATACAAAGACGCCAATCAAAGCCCCACCCATCATCAATAGTAGAGGGAAATATGTAGCGCCATACTTTTCATTCCAAGTAGCAATTATTGTCACTGGTAGTAAAAATGTAGTCAACCAAACCATTGGGAAAGATAGAGCATCTAATCCAACTGTCCAGTTTATTCCAAGTGAATCAATCCAAGCATAACTTACGAAGTACTCATAGTCATTGAACTGAATGTCCATCCAAGAAACTTCTCCGAAATACTTGAAGAACATTCCAGTTGTCAAAACAAGAAGGAGTAGTGAGAAAACCAAACAAGCCATTCTAATTGGCTTAACTAGTCCTTCACGAACTCTTGGGGAAGCATTGGAAACAAAAGCTAGTAAAATCATACTGCTAATTAGTGGGAAAGCAACCAATGGAATCGAAATCCAATCATTCAATCATGCCACCCCCCATAATAAGAAGAAAATCGCTAATGTTCCAACTGAGACCATCAAAATGTAGTCTCTGGCAGAACCAGTTGTCAAAGAGCGAACTACACTGGATAAAGACTGAGACCCTCTTTCGATATTCTTGATGGTTCCATCTATTACTGAACTATCTGCTTCTGCTGACTTGTTGGAGAAGGCTGCTACAATCTTGAGCATGGCCATATCATAGTAGTAATCAATGTACAATCTTTGCTCGAGCGCCCTAGTAAGACTAGATTGAGCGATCGCACTATTATTGAAGTTGAAACGGGCATAAACCCAAGCATTCAATTTGATTACAGGCTTCATCCAAGGTTTGGTTTGTTCACCTTGTGCTAAATTACCGCCATAAAGTGACATTGCCAAACCTGGGCCTAATACTGCTCCAATAGCTATAGCCAAATATGTCAATATGAAGAAGAATGGATCGCCATTGGCAAATGCATGGTCCAATTCATATGCAATTCCTTCCACTAAGCCTTTTTCAGACATGAAACCGTATTCACTGTCTGGTGCCCAATGAGTGAAGCCCATTCCTGCAAGTATAATTGCTGAAAGAGTTACGAAAGTTAGAGTGAAAAGTGGTATCTTTATCCATGTATTTGTTGGACCTACATGAGCTGCAACCTCGTTATTTGGCTTACCAGCAAATGTCTTTAGCCACATTCTTGACATATAGAAACCAGTCATTCCAGCGCCGATTAATACGCACAATGCAGGAAGTAGGAATCTTGGGTCATCTTGAGCGACTCTCCAAGCATTAGCAATGATTCCCTCTTTAGACCAAAATCCTCCAATGAATGGGAGACCCATAATTGAGGCTGAACCAACTAGCATAGCTGTTGCTGTAAGTGGCATCTTTGATGCAAGTCCACCCATATTTTCCATGGATTGTGCATCAAAGTCATCATCATGATGGTCGTCATGATGCCCATCTCCATGATCGTCATGGTGTAAGTGATGGTGTGCATGATGAACTTCGTGAATCACTGATCCACTTGCCATAAACAGCATCCCCTTTGCCATCGCGTGATTGAATAGATGGAATAATGCCGCTCCAAATGCTACAACAACAATGTAATGAGCATCACTATCATTATGCCAATCCAAGGTATTAGCAAGATACATTGCACAACCAAGTCCTGTGAAAATATAGGCTAATTGACTCATTGTCGAATATGCTAAAACCTTCTTCAGATCATTTTGTACAAAGGCAATTGCTGCTGCCATAACCGCAGTAATACCACCGATTAATGCGATGATGAATGCTAAGTCAACAAGGTCGCCGCTAAGTGCTTCGGCTCCAAAGAATGGGAACATTCTAGCAACCAAGTAAAGTCCAGCGTTAACCATGGTTGCAGCGTGAATAAGTGCAGATACTGGTGTTGGTCCTTCCATAGCATCTGGCAACCAAACGTGTAATGGGAATTGTGCAGATTTACCAACTGCTCCAATAAACATCATTCCAAGTGCCCATTGTAGGGTACTAGAAGATACTCCTGCCATGAATTCTTTATCCTCAACAGCACTGAAAATAACATCATAATCAAGCGAACCAAAGATATCCCACATCATCACCAATCCAATAACAAGGAAAACATCGCCAATACGAGTGGTTAGGAAAGCCTTCTTTGCGGCATAAGCAGCACTTGGGCGTTCATAGTAAAATCCGATTAGAAGATAAGAACAGAGACCCATAATTTCCCAGAAGATAAATAGCCAAAGGAATGAATCTGCAAGAACCATCCCTAGCATTCCTGAACAGAATAGGACGAACTCTGCATAGAAACGGTGGTTTCTATTATCATTAATCGGGTCGGTGTTCATGTAACCAACACTGAATATATTGATTAGAAGACAAAGGAATGAAGCAACAAATAGTAGCATCACAGTAACGTGGTCGATGTAAATTCCAAATCCAAGACTTACTGGTTCAAGCACGCCTCCATCCCAAACAGTGGTATTAACCCAAAGAAGATTGATTGAATCTTTTATTCCAGCAAAACCACCAATGTGGTCTTTGATCAATAGAAGAGAGATAATCAAACTCGCAGCCATTACTGGTAAAGCAATTAATCCCCCTTCTTTCAAATTATTCTTCCAAAATGGATTCTTATTGAATACACGACCCAGGAATAAAATCACCGGGAATGCTAACATTGGTAAAAGAATGATTAGTGGTGCATATTGAACCATTTCACTGTCGAGTATAACATCTGAACTACTTGCCATCATATCACCTCAGTTCCTCAAGACGTCTACATCGTCCAATGATATCGATTCATGCTTACCATACATAGCAAGGAAAATCGCCAATCCTATTGCGACTTCGCTTGCAGCAATAGCAATTGCAAAAATAGTGTAAATCCATCCTGTGGCATCTCCGTGGTGAACTGCAGCGGCTGCAAATTGCATATTTGCCGCATTCAGCATCAACTCAATACACATCAATACGATGATGGCATTCTTACGAGTGAAAGCCCCGCCAAGTCCAATAACAAACAGAAGTGCGGAAAGTGCAGAAACCCATGCTGGATCAATCATTCTTCTTCACCTCCAAATTCCCAAAGAAGATTTTCTCTTCTTTCATCACGAACTAGATATGCTGCCCCAATCATTGCAACAGACATTAAAATTCCAAGAACCAGTAATGGTAATGCCCATTCATTCAGCATAATGTCTGCAAGAGCATTGGTTGTCGGTTCATTCTCACTTGAATTATCCCAGACTTCATCTGCACTAAGTACAGAAACAAGAATCATGCCAAGCCCGAGAAGACCAATTCTAGTTACTAAAGACAGGAACTTCATTCAAAATCCTCCTCAAGTATTTGTCTTCTAGTAAGCATAATACCGAATAGTACAACCAACCCCACACTTGCTAAATAAACAAGAATTTGAATCGCTGCTAAAAATTCAGCGCCTAAAAGAATGAAGATTCCTGAAACCGCCATAAAACAAAAAATGAGTGAAAGCATGGAGTGAGCAACTCTTTGAGCGAGAATTAATCCTAATGCCCCACCAATAGTGATCGTTGCAAAAAGGAAGAAAACACCCGCCTCAACAATTGCTCCTACGTCCATATCAAGCACTCTCCTTAGCAGCCCTAGCTGCTTTCTTTGCTCTCTTATCACGCTCTTTGTTAGCGCGCTTTGCTAATTCAGAATCGACTGCCTCTTGATGAACCGAAGGCAAGACTCTAGTTCTACTAGCATCAAACCAAAGGTCTTGTCGAGAAAAGCCGGACATACCATCATATTCATTGGTCATGAAGAATGAAGTAAAGCCGCATGCTTCCATACATAGTCCACAGAACATACATCGCCCTAAGTCAATCCTACCAGATACGATTTGGTCATCTGCAACAAATAATTCAGATGTTTCGACTTCTTGTTCAGCGCCTGAATCATTCCAACGTACTGTAGCAGTGCTTCCAGATAGGTCAAGAACTTCAGCAAATCTCCACTGGTCTGGAGTGTCAGAGTGTGCAGTTACGTGATTGAAGTCATTTAGAGTCTCGGCTACTTCTTCGATTTGTTTTGCCGCAAATCCTCCGACTTCTAATTCCGAACCCATTCCTCCGTGTTCGCCTTCTGCACCATCAAGAACGTCTACTCTTAGTTCGGTTGTCATGTGAAGACAATCATTTGGACAAGCCGTTACGCACAACTTACAAGCAGTACAAGTCTCCCAAATTACACCAATTCTTCCGTTATAGTTGCCTGGGACGAAAAGCCATGGCTCCATATCTTCAAGTCTTTCATACGGATATTGGACTGTTTGAGGTTTCCAAAGAGTTGGGAAAAGGTCTGAAGTTACTCTGTCAGGAGCGAATTCCTGTTGTGAAATATCATTGAACTGTGAACTCTTTGAAGCTCTCGCTGCAGAACCATCATCCAAAAATTCCGGGTGAGTAGTATTGTGATAACCACCAGAAAGCCTCTTTCCAAACAACCTACCGAAAATCGGGAAGGTTCGTAATGCTGTAATCAAAGTAATCTTAAACGGGTACCAAAATAGGTTTCTAAAATTCGGTTTTGCGTGTGGATGCATTGGCATATTTTTCACCTCACTCCTGCCCCGGGACATATGTTCCCGCTGGCTTATCTGTATACACATGGAACATACGTTCCGTATTTCCACTCTTATCTTCATCATTTAGCATTAGGAAGAATATTCCTAGCCATATGACTGTAGTAATTGCTGGAATCAAGAATGGTATTCCTAGAGCGTCCCATGATGTACCTCCATAGGTTCCATCATCCATTGCTGAAGGGTCAAATAGATACAATCGGTAAACTGCTGAAAGAATTAGTTGGAAGACTGCCAATGGCAACAGGATTCTCCAACCGAATTCGAGGATTTGGTCTGTCCTTATTCTCGCTAAAGAGAATCTAGCCCAAACAAATACCAGCAGGAAAACCAACCAAGACTTGATTAGAACAACTACTGCGCCTGGAATCAAAAGGTAAAGATCGCCAAGAACTGGTATCGAGCCGATTAGGCCTTGGAATGGTAGGTGCCATCCTCCAAGGAAGAAATGTGTGAAAAGGAAACAAGCTGCATATGTTCGGATATATTCAGCCATGAATAACATCCCGAATCTCATGCCACCATATTCTGTCCACCACCCTTCTACAAGTTCGGCTTCCGCTTCTGGCATATCGAAAGGAACACGTTCAACCTCTGCTATCATAGTCAAAAGGAATAATCCAGCACCAAGAGGCATCAAGAAAAGATTCCATGCGCCGGCAGAATGTTGGAAATGTACGCTGTCAATTATGTTGAAGGTACCTGATAGAACTGCGACAGAAAGTAATGTTAGAAGAAGTGGAATCTCGTAAGCAGTTAATTGTGCAGCAGAACGAATTCCGCCAATCAATGTATACTTGTTATTGGAAGACCATCCGGCGAAGAATACGCCTATTGGAGCAATACCAAAGATGGCGATTGCATAAAGAATTGAAAGTTCAGGGTTGGTTGCATAAATTCCACTTGAGAGAGGAATAATACCCAGTATTAGTAGGGTTGAAGAAACGATTAGGAAAGGTGAGACTTCAAAGATCAATTTATCTGCTCTTTGTGGCACCATGTGCTCTTTTAGTAGGAATTTCATACCGTCGGCAACATTTTGGAAGAAACCCGGGAATATCGAGTATCCCATCCATGACCTGTTGTTTACTCTATCAACGGTTGGGAACTTTTCGTCTCTGTTGCCGAATTTTTTATTGAGCCATTTATTGACTGCGCCGACCGGTTTACCAAGTCCAAATGGCAACATATTCCACCATTCACCTGCTGTAACACCGTTTTCACCGACCCACAAAGAACGTAGAGCGGTCGTTGCACCTCTTCTATCATTCATTCTTGCAACGGCTTTTCTCTCAATCCAAAGAATTGCGAATTGTGAGAAAAACAGCATCAAAAACACAATATTTACGACTGCGAATGTTGCTAGACCAAATACGATTTGCCCTGTACTTTCTTCAAGTGGCGTACCCTCGAGTAGAGGTGGAATTGTCTTATCGACAAGGTCGAAAATTAGTCCTCGTAAGTCATATGCATCATCCATGATATCACCTCAACGATCTGTCTCCCCGATACATGGGTCGAAACTGCCCATAATTGCCGGTATATCTGCAACCTTGTATCCTATCATTGTCTTTGCAACGAATGGAATTGTAATGAACATAGGTGAACGGATTGAAAGGCGGTATGGATTCTTTCCACGGCCTTCGCCTCCACCTTGGATATAGAATTGAGAAGCGCCTCTAGTGCACTCATAATTGCTAAATCCAGTAGCGCCTTCTGGGGCACGTGTTGGCGCCTTTTGGAAAATCATCTCATCGCCATTTGCGTAATTAGTATTCTTTCCACCAGGGATTTTCTCGATGGCGTCTAAAACCATTCTACATGATTGGCGCATCTCTTCCATCCTTACACGGTAACGGTCATAACAGTCTGCGCCTTTTACCGATGTTGGTTTTTCAACTGCTGGCTCCCAGTCTACTTCATCATATACTGAATATGGATGTGCCCATCGTACGTCATAGTTGACACCAGCGGCACGGACGTTAGGCCCTGAAACACCGGCTTCAACCATTTCTTCGGCATTAGCATAACCAACACCTTGCAATCTAACCAACCAAATTGTTGATTCGTCAAGCATCATTTCATACTCATCGATTCTGCGTTCGAATAGTTTTACTTTTGCAATCATTCTATCGGCAAACCCAATTGGGATATCTCGCTTTACGCCACCGATTCTTGGATAGTTGTAATGCATTCTTGAACCGCCCAGTTCTTGAAGTAAATCAAGGAACATTTCACGGTCACGCATACACCAAGTCATCAAAGTTAAATTTCCAATATCTGGGCCAAACGCTCCAAGCCACATCAAATGTGATGCAAGTCTTTGTAATTCAGCTGAAATCAAACGAATATATTCAGCTCTTTCGGGCACTTCAGCCTCTAGAAGGTCTTCTGCAGCATAGATGTAGGAGTTAGCCCAAGTCATTGCACTAACATAGCAAAGTCTGTCACAGTAAGGAGTAACTTGAGTGAAATCTCTAGATTCGCAAATCTTCTCAACGCCTCGATGAATATATCCTAATTCAGCCTCGGTATCAACAACTGTTTCACCATCTACTTTGACTCTCAGAGTCCATAATCCGTGAGTCATTGGGTGCTGAGGCCCCATTGTAATCCACATTTGTGCCATGATATCGCCTCACTTGACACGGCCCTCATCCGCTGGTTTTCGGCCAAAGCCTTGAGCATCATCATACATTTCGTTATGATCATGGTATCGAATTTTATGTTGTTTTTGAAGAGGGTGGAAACCTTCAGGGCTATCGTGAGGATTGAGTACTCTGTGCATATTTTTGTGACCCTCGAACTTTATTCCAACCAAATCCCAAGTCTCTTTCTCATTCCAGTCTGCTCCGCCCCAAATATGTTGAACGGTTGGCACTATTGGAGAATCATTATTCTCAAGAGGAATCAATACTTCGAATTCCATTGGAACCAATTGCCCATCCAACTTCTCAGCCACATAGACCGTGTGAGTGTCTGGTAATTGGTTGGAAATAGGTTGTCTAAGGAAGTGGTAAGCGACTTCCCAACCTCTTTCTGGAGGGCCTTCGGGGAAATGAGTTCCTGTAACCATCGAACAATAATTGACTCCTAAATCAAAACGCATCCACTTGGCTAATGCTTGCCAATGTTGAGGTGGCGTGGTGATTCTAATGAATGCATATTTCTTAGCATTCGAGTGTCTTTCAACCGATGCTACTACTCCAGAACCAGAGAACCGTGAATTGATTGCCTCTAAGCATTCATTGGCGGCCTCTTCGTTTTGTGATAGAGTGACTGTTGTGCCCAAATTACTCATCTCCTACGATCAAAGGCTTCTCGCTCTCTCTGTCAGAACTTGGAGCGCCGCCAATCCTGATAATCTTCTCGCGTAGCAATCCAAAACCATCGATTAGAGCCTCTGGCCTTGGAGGGCATCCTGGGATATAGACGTCGACTGGAATTACTGTGTCGACTCCTTCAAGGATATTGTAAGACTGGAAATATGGGCCACCAGAAATAGCACATTCACCCATAGCAATACAGTACTTTGGTTCGGGCATTTGCTCCCAAAGGCGAACGATTTTATCTGCAAATTTCTTAGAAACTGGGCCGTTTACCAGTAGAACGTCTGATTGTCGAGGAGATGAACGGAAAAGTACCCCGAATCTGTCTCCATCGAATCTAGGTGTTGCAGCGGCAGCCATCTCGATTGCACAGCACTTGATCCCCAAGTGCAGTGTGAACAGTGATTTTCTACCTGCCCAATTGAAAAATCTGCCAGCAAGAACGCTTAGAAATTGTTTGATTTTGGTAACTTTCAATGCTTCGTCGGTAACACCACCAACCATTTCGACTAGTGCCCTACTATTGAAAGCAGCAAAATTCTCTCCTGTGTCAGCCATTAAATCACCTCAAATGTATATTCTTCCTCGCTTTCGGAAAACATACCACACGCCTAACGACATAGTGGCAAAGAATGCGCTAAGGACGATCAATGCGTCCTTGGCCTTGGCAACAGCGCTTTCTCTAGCGCTTTCTGCTAGGTCTTGTGCTGTAGCATCAGATGCAACCATTCCTCCAAGAACAAGGAACATAAACGCTACATCAAACACTAGGAAAATAATCGCATACCAATAATATTGGAAGTGAAATTGAATCATAGCATCGCCGACCGGCTCACTACCACATTCGAAGGTTGTCAATCTCCTAGGATACAAACTGTGATCTTTCTCATAGCCTTCCAAAAGATAGGAGCGAGTGATGTGTGGGCGAGCAGGGTCTACACGTGGCCTAACCACCCAAGTTATGATGAAATTTGTAAGTGGCATAAGTATGCCTACAACCGTCAAAAAGCCAATAGAAAGGTACGCACTAGGTACCGATTCAAGTCCGGACATTTTTTCACCCAATTGCAAAGCATACGCTCAGCAATCTTTCCAATAATTACCCCTCAATAAGGGTTGCCAAACTATACGGCTTTTTTCAAGTGCAAATTAATTGAAAAATCAACAAAATCTAAGCGGATTTACCGAACCAAATAGTCCATGAAGCATTCATTGAATTTTGTACCATAGACCATATTTTGTAAGTTGGCAGAATAAACAGCCAAACGACAAATGCATAAAACAAGTATAGAATTGGCATTGAAATGATTTCAGGCAACAAAATGATCACTGGAATCATTAGCAATGCTCCAACAAAGAAGGTCACCGCAGCAATAACAGGGAATACGAATAGACCAAGAATAAACCAAACCATAGGCGCCTTTCCTGAAATTCTAGTTTCATGCATAGTCTGGGCTTCAAGTTGCCTAACCATTCCAACGAATTTGAATCCCCAAAATATGTTGAATAACGGTATTATGAAGAAAAGTAAATTCTTTGCCCCTCCAGGGCCGATGTCTGCATGTCTCTTCATCTCACTACCCCATTTATACAAAGCAACCACAGGATAAATTCCTAAGGTAATAGGCGTGAAAAGTAGCCATTGTTTTATCGGAGAACGATAAGGTACTGGGTTGAAACCTAAGCTACTCTGTGTTTTGAAACCACTCGCCTTAGCCCCTGATAGTTTATCTGAATAAATCAATTGACGCTTGGCTCTAGATTTCGCTTCCATCTCCATTATCGTAGGTCTTGCACCCTGATAGATGACGCCAAGGAAAATTATTGCTACTAGAACGTACATTCCCGCCTTGATGTGCTCTTGTTGTATCCCAAGTCCAAATGCTCCTGCATAAGGCTCTCCAAGTACTGAAAATTCGATATTCTCTCTATCGATAACACCGGTTTCAATCGGTTGTACAGATAGGGTGAAGGTGAAATTATCTTCAACCTCTGCCTCAAAAGAAGGCCTAACATTAACCTCTAATCCGATAGAATCTCCAACATCTAACCAACAGGTTAGGCCTTCTGAATTAGAAGAACAAGAGCCATTGGTATAATCCATAGATACCGTCCAACCTCTTAGGCCTTCAGGATTTAGAACAATGAATTGTGTTCTAATATTTCCTTCATTGATCACATCGACATTTATTGTTTTCTTATCTGGATACTCTAGGGTATAATGGAGCTCAACATCGGATTGGAATTGAATATTATAGATTGTCTGAACCTCTAAACTTACAGAAGTAAATCCTGAACGGTCAGCAGAATTAGATTCACTTGTAACTACAATTTCTAATGCGCCCCCATCACCGGTTACTGCACCAGGGTTTACCTCTACTTTTATTTGGAAAAGTTGCCTGTAAGGTCTAACTTCCAGTTCTATCAATCCTATATCCTCTTTTTCAATTTCAATTCCTTGTTGTGAGTATGAGTGGATTAATTCACCTTGGTCATCAAGTTGGTATGAATTGGTAGTATAATTCCATAATCCATAACCCGATAGAATCTTGTATTTACCATCTATTTCTACGACTTCCCCGTCCAACAGTAGTTGGCGAGTAGCTAAACCTTCTAATCCACTAATGTCAAAGACGGCATTATCATAATTTTCATCACCCGTATTTTCGACCCATAAATCGAATATCACTTCGCCCTCAGGAGGTAAAATGATCGATGTTACGCGGTTGTCAATTGAGACTCCCGGCGTATCTTTTTCAAAGCGCACATCCATAGAATAATTTACATCTGAACGTACCGCTCTAAACTTTTCTAATCGCTTATTGTCTGGCAAACCATCGAGATTTTCATCAGCGGTATTAGAATCTCCAAGATTTGTAATCTCGACGTCAATATCTGTAAACTCCCAATTCTCAGTACCTACTTTGACCCTAACATTTAGAGTGATAATTTTACTCTCTCTAGCCCCAATATCAAATTGAGTCTGTTGATTGCCCGATTCATCCATGAACCATGTTTCCCAATTTTCTGTATTTCTCTTGGTATAGAATCTAAAACTATCTTCATTATTACCTAGGTTATCAACCGTTATTGGGAATAATAAGATTGTATTTGAACGGCCTGTTTGATTTTCGCCTCTTTCAACATCCATCCCATGAGTTTCCTTGACAGTAACTGAAAGTATCTTTGTTTGATATGCTTGACCGCCGCCATTTGGCAAAACGGAGAAGGTCAAATCTATACTTTCAGTTGCCAGTGCATCCTCTGGTACAGAAACGGTAAAGGATACCTCGGCAGATTTACTAGAGCCGTGTTTTGAACCTACGCTGACCGATGATCTGTCTAGAGTAATGCTCCAACCCGATGGAGGAGAAGAGACTGTGACACGAAGTGTGTCTTCACCATTACCTGTATTTGTGACCGTGACTTTAGATGTTTGATTTTCACCTGGCTCAATAGGTCCTAAACTCGAGGTCTGCAAACTGAGTGATGCTCCGTAGCTCTGTCCTAAAACAACAGTAAATTGTTTGGTGCATTTTAGCGTACCTCCGTCCTTTGCTTGTACTGTGATTTGAGTTTCAGAACCTGCACTTCGTGAATCATCTGGTTGTACTTCCAAATCAAAGGATTTTGTCCCAGAACCGCTGTTGTAAGGCAATAATCCATTTGAAGGCCCATCGAAGGAAACCCATTTGTTATTTCCTGAGCCTGGGTCTCCAGTTACTGACATAGAAACCGACCAATCGCTGTTTCCTTCATTGCTTAAAGTGGCAGTCAATGTACCAACATCTTCAGGCTGTAAGTTCAGGGTTGTCTTGGAAAGTGTCATAGAACATTCTTTCAATACCGGAACTTCCAACTCGAATTCTACTGTATCTGTTGCATTTTGTGCTGGGTTAGACCCTGAAACAGTACCTGTAACTTCCCAACAGTAGTCATTTGCTTGTTGCCCTTCAGGAACTTCGACTTCGACTGTGATTTGTTCGGTCTCTTCTACATCTAGAGCCACTTGGGAGTCGCTAAGTGTTACTGTGAGGTCTTGTGGATTATTACAACCAGAATCTGTCACTTCTTCTAAAATCAGGTCGATAGACTGATTGGTTTGACCAGTATTTTCAACAGTTATGAAGTAAGTAACCATATCTGAGCCAGCACCTAGCGTTTTTTTCTGAGTATTTCTTTCTTCGACATTATCGAAATAAAGGTCTACTCCAAACAAAGCACTACCTGAACCATCACCAGCAGTTGTGGTGACTGTCTCAGTGGAAGGTTCTGGAATCTCTGCACCTGGCGCGCCAATGACCGCAGTAATAGTAGCAGTAACCGTTGTATCACAAGCCGAGTCTGGCTCAACTGTTTGAGCAAGTGTTACATTCATCGTAGTTTCTTCTGAAGAACCCGATTCAATTTGTCCAGGAATCTGCCCTATGGTTGTGGTAAAACCATTACAATCTTCACCTGGTTCGTTTGATGCCTGTAGGTTCACGGTGACTGGATCTGAACCTGTATTGAAAATTACAACTGTGTATTCTCCAGATTCCCCTGGGTTGACCTCCATAGAGTTTGGTGATACATTTAGACTGATACTTCCATCGGCGGCGACCGATGGAGCCATTAGAGGTAAGACGGAGAACATCATTAGAATTACGAGAAATAACGCGCCACGGTGCGTTGAAAGTTGGGTGTTTTCCCGGGGGTTCATGAACCCCCGTGGAAGACTTAGTATCAAAAGCCTATCCTCGGTTGCTCATAGAAATATTACTAAAAATGGGCTATCCTTCAATAAAATCTGCAGTTGGTGCTGAGCAACTAACGCAGTTTTCTATTTTAGAAATATCGCATGCTTCGTGCCCTTCTCCATGATATCTTGCGCCACATGATGGGCAACCTAGAATTGCCCCTTCTATTGGATTTCGACAAGACCAGCATATCGGCGGCGGAGAGTTTTCTTGTTCACTAGTTGTCTCGACTACCGCCGGTTTAGCAGCAATAGGCGATGGGCTGCTTTGGGCGATTGCTGGAGGGGCCATTGCAACAGGTGAAATATTTGGCAGAGACTTCGGCGAGTTTGTTGGTTTGTTGAAATGTGGCTGATTGAGTGCATTTGGCATTGGGAGAGGCGCAATAGATTGCTTTTTTGGCTTTAGTAAAGCCACGCTTAGACCAATTATTATCAAAAGAACGACAATCAAAAAAGATGATGTTATAATCGAAAGACCTCCACTAGCTGAATCCTTAGATTCGCCAGTAGAAGATACATTGAACTGAAAATTACTGACTTCTGAAATTTCTGCGGTTTTAAATCCAAGTGAAATGGAAGAGAAACCTGGCTCATTTGCAGTGATTAAGAATCGTACATTTGCCGACTCTCCAACCTGTAAATCCAATATATCTTCACCGACGATTTCAACATCCCAATCATCTTCAGATGTCACCTCAATGCGATTATTAAACGGGATATTTCCGGTATTAGTCACCATGATTTGAATCGACTTCTCTTCACCGGTATTGAACGTATTAGATGACAATCCTTGCCAAGATACTTGCTCTAAGCTTGCAATATAGAGAGAGACCGTTTCTGAAAATTGAGCGCCTTCGCCGCTTAATTCAAGGGTAAATGATGGTTCTGAAAATGGAGCAGCATTAGAATCGATCTCAACAAAACAGGAAAGGTCAATCGCGTCATCCATATTTAGTATCGAAAGACTACTACATTGAACAGATAAATCATCATCCTCTTGGATGCTGAGGATTGGCGTCCATTCAATATCTGCCGAATTCCCTAGTGTCCAGTCGAATTGCAAAACTTGACCTGCAGGATGGCTGCCAGAACCAGAATATGTAGAATAAGTCGATAGATCTGAATAAGTCAATCTACTGAATTGAAGCGTTGGCTTTGCGAATATCTGAACCACCAAATCATAAGTTGTTGAGAATCTCTCTGAACCGTTATCCATATTCACTGTTATTTGGCCACTCTTTGAATTCGGACCAGCATAAAGAGAGATAATGTAAACTTTTGACTCACCGATATCTAAATTGAATGGAGATACACCTTGTGTATTTTGAATTCCTTGAGGCAGTACAAATGAGGGGAACAATCTAACATCGACATTACCTTTGTTTTCAATTGTATATATCATGACGAATTCTGAACCTGGAATAATACTGTTCAACTGAGAGTCTAGTTCAAATTCGACTGATTTGACCGATTCAACCTTGATTGGGATTTCGATTAGCCAACTTTTAATCGGTGTAGTTCGAGAAAGAATATTTACTGAAATTATTTTTTCAACGCCTGCATCTTGGACAATGTTAGGAGGCTCTACAGTGATGTTCAAAGTTGAAACTAGATTGACATCTACCGGCCCAGTACTAGTAAACTTACCAATTGGCTCTCCCTGAGAAAAGAAAGCATTCCATCCAACAGGTGACTGGACTTGAAGGTCGTATTCTAAATTTGAATTACCTAAATTTTGTACATAAATTGGGAATGTACTCGAGTCTATTGGATGGACTGGGATTATTTCATAATCATATTCAACTAATATATTGGCAATTTCTAAAACTTCCATTTCCAATGTGAACTGACTGGTTACTCCATTATCTGTATCTGTTGCCTGTAACTGAATTTGATAATTCCCCTTAGCCGGTGTTTCGGGGTGAATCATTGTCACACTTAGAGGCGTAGATTCTTGACCTTGGAGAGAAAAACTTGTGGATGAAATTCCAACATACCAAGAGATACTTTCTCCCGTTTCAGCCAAAGTAACTCCTTGTTTAGTGATAGTAGCATTAGTAGGAAGTAAACCAGTATTGGTCAAGTTAACTTGCCAAGAAGTGGAACTCTGTAGTGGGTCATTGAGTGAAATTATTCTTTGCGTTGAAGTAAGAGAAACACCGGGAGAAGTGACTTCTACAATTACATCTTGACGATTATTGTTTTCCAAAGTCTCTTCCACATCATTTGCTGGGTCGATAATAAAAGAAATTAATTTCGAACCTGAACTTTGTGGAGTCCAAGTCCAGTATAGGTCTTTGACTGTGCCTCCACCGATATCCATATTTTTGGTCTCTACTACAACTCCATCAACTTGTAACTCTACATCAAAGAAATCTGATTTTACATTACCTGTATTTTCAATTCTTGAATTGAAATGAACTTCCTCTCCGACACTAGGAATTGGGATGTCTATCCCGTATCCAGAATTAACGACTGTAATATCAGGGAGTAAATCATTGATTCCATGCCCCATTACAGCAAGNGCGAAAGGTTGTGAGCGACTTCCGCCATGATATGTGTCTTTGACTTTAACAGTCCATTGACCTATTACTGCAGAATCGATCAATACTACTTCGACATTGTTGGTATTATCTGCACTTCCACCAGTTGTTGAACGGCCATTAGCAAAATCATTTCCAAGATAGACGTTACCATTAGGGTCTATTACCTCGAGGTCAAAATTATTGACTAATTGTTTATTCGAAAAGGTGGAAGCATATTCATCAGACCAAGTTAGAACTGCTTTGAAGGCATCATTTGCTATATCGATATCAAAATTATAAGATTTAGAATTACCTGATGCTGATAATAATGACCTGTCATCGACCCAAATACCTTGGCCATCTGCCGGTGCTAATGAATTTCTGATATTTATTCTACCCCAACCCTCATNATTATTGGGAATATCTCTAGAACCAACATCTTCTGCTCCAAGAATTAATAATGCCTTTACCAATGCTCCTTGAGGTGAATCTCGCAACGCTATTTCTTCTAAGTACTGTCTGATCATAGCAGAAGCCCCTGCAGCATTTGGAGTCGCCATTGAAGTTCCTGTATATTCAAGATACCAAGTGCTTTCCCAAGAAGAACCACCAGTATCTCCTGCTTCTTGCGCCTTACATGAACGAACATATCCACCNGGTGCTAGAACNTCNGGTTTGATTCTCCCATCGTCAACAGGNCCTCTTGAAGAACCTGACATGATTGTATCAGGGGCTCCAGAATAACGGTTTTGATGCATTCCAACTGTTACAGAATTTTTGGCTGTACTAGGTGGACCAATAGTATCTGCATTAGGGCCATCATTTCCAGCAGCAAATAATATTGTCAATCCTTCCGCACCGTTGTAATATCTATCATAATAATTTGCTCTATCATCAACGTCTTGACTCTCGGAAGTGTATTCCCCATAGATGTTGTTTCCACCACTACCCCAGGAATTTGTATGAGTCCTTGCTCCTGCGTTATATGCTGAATTCAATAGACCATTGAGGGAAGGTGATTGGAAATTACCAGTATTATCATTCTCCATTGCTTGGAAATATAAATCAGCTTCCGGAGCAACTCCTGTATATCCTCCACGGGTGCCATCGCCAAGTACTGTACAAGAAACGTGAGTTCCATGCCCAGACCATTTATCGGCAGTAGAACCATCATTGATTACATCATAATTACCAACTATACGATTGCCAAAGTCTCCATGGTCGTCATCTAATCCGGAATCCGCAACCGCAACGGTTTGATTACTACCATCAAGGTCACTTGTGAAGTAAATCTTCATGGTACCTGTTTTCATGTGACTGCCTGCATTATTATTTTCAATCGTAAATTCAGGATTATATCTAAAGGAATTTACTGAAGGTTGTTGAACTAAACTAATCAACTGGTCTGTTTTTAGTGTCCCTTCATACCTTCCTTCATCCCATCGGATAACATCTTCGAGTGAGAGTTCGACAACATCAGCAATNTCTTGTTTCAANGTATATTGATTTGAATCGGTTAACGATACTNCTTGTTGAGGGCCCATGTCGCCACGCCATCCTTGGATTCTCATTCTCTGACCAATCAAAGATTGTTCTCCATCTTCAAGTAATAAAACATCTAAAATTTCTTCTTGAACAAGCATTGCTATGGGCACTGGGTGNAAACTAGAAACTGAATCTAGGCCTTCTGCCTCTAGTAAAGCNGANGGCGTTCCNTGAATTATTAATCCAGATGGATAAATAAATTCTCGAATCTCNAGCCCTTGAATCTCATTTATTTGTTGACGTGCATCCAACATGTTGATGTTATTTGAAATCAAAAGTAATGAAAGGTCATGCCTTGCTTCCATCCATTCAACAGGGACTGGTCGGCTTAGAGTGAGGCCTGTATCATCATATATCCCCAATGTAGTGCCTGCATAAACACTTCTCTGTTCCAATTCTACACTTTCATCAAGTATTCCCCTAGCGTTATGGAATACTCCCTCTTCAAGGTCAAACTGAACCCATTCAACTTGCCCATAATCGTCTTGCTCATCGAGAAAACTGTCTTCAGGAGTAAGGATTGAAGATATACTTTGCAAAACAAATAATGCCACGAGAAGAATTGCTCCCTTGCTAGCGCGGATGCTTTGCATGTTTTCTTCCCTAACCTGCCCCGCTTTATTGCTTCGGGTCATTTGGGTCTAAATTTACATTCAATCCTTATCGATGAACTCTTCCCAAGCCCATTCTCCAACTTCATGAGTTTGTATAATTCTATTAGAATCGCCTTCATAATCAGTCCATTGTAATTCTATTGCAATNACATATGTATCCCAAACCGTATTCCCCAGAATCTGCATTTCTAAATCATCACCAGCAACAGAAGAGTGTGAAGAAATTGATTCTACTTCGATACTCATAATTTGAATCACCTCCCCCTCTAATGACTGGAATTTAACATCCATAGAAACATCGGTAATCTCTCTACTACCAGTGTTGTGAATTTCAGACATGACGATATGGCCACCTCTTTGAATATACAATGTCTCGACTGAAACTGAATCCCTTGGTATTACCCAATACCAACTACTGAAAATAGCACCGATCAATAGAAGAAGAATTACTCCTGCTAAAGCCACTCTGTTTGGGGTAACTTCTCTTTTTAAATCTTGAACAANCCTTGCTGCNTCCTTTGACGCCTCCAAGATTGCTAATTCCTCTTGGCTCATGACGCTTGTTTGTATTGAATCTTCATGNACCAACATATCGCCCTCTTCAGAAAAAATAACATCATCCTGTCCAATCATTTTTTCACCCCAAAATGGCCAAAGTACTGGCAATCATAGAAGTCATNGGTTCGACAAGTAAGATGTGCCTTGTCTCCACTGCTCCGCCTGTCAAAGTTCCAACAACTGATAAATCAGATACAACTCCGTTAATTCCTAATGATGATGCTGTTGGCAAAGGCCCGGTCATCTGTGTATCAAGCATAACCGCTCTACCATCGAATTCTCTATCTCCAAAAATACCGACATAATATCCAGGTTGGGACGTCACTTGAGCACTAGCTACAATACGGCCTTCGGTGATGTCATCGAGAATAATTACTGGATATTCATATGGACCTCTGTGAACGTGAATCGTAGCCGATTTCAGATCTTGACCAATCAATTCCATCCTATTTACCGTTACTCCTGGCATTATTGGCATGTTACTTTGTTTCATGTACAAACTTCTAACTCCATCGCCTGAAGACGCCATGCGTACCCCCCAATCATCNGTAGTCTCTACCTTGAAAGTCGAAGGTAGTCCTTGAGCTATCATCAAAACATCACCTCGATAATCAACCGCTCTTCCAGCCGCTTCTAAGTATAAATCCATATTTTCGGCATTCGAAGTATAATCTAGAGTCATCATTCCTTGGAAAGAGGTATCTTCTCTAATATTGAAATTGTCATCAGGCACTGCACTGAGGCTCATTATCCCTGGTAGGTTACGCATGAATACTGTTGCTGGCCACCAATAGCCATCAACAAATCTCAATTGTTGAATCATCAATTTATCGATCGATGTTTTTTCTTCTGTCATGTATTTCTCTGGAACTTCCAAATCAATAATGAAAATATCACCAATGGTTGCTGAGAAATCCATTGATTGAGGGACTTCATCAATCAATGTTTCAACTCTAGTGTTCTCGATTCTATCTATGAATATGGCATGCACAGAGTCTAATTTAGAGCCTAAATCATAATCCATGTTGACCGTGAATCGAGGAACTGTCAAATTATCTTGAGTGAAAAATACTGCATTTGCATTGACATCGTTGGGTTTAGTGGTGTCCAATCCATCGATGACTAAGTCCATATCTCTACCTTCAATCCCATTGACTTCGATAGTCAATTGCTCGCGAAGTGGTTTCCATTGCGACATAAACATATCAATTTCATAAGTTGGNATTTCTCCAATCATACGGAAATCATAGTCTATGGTGATTTGACCTGCGGGTAATTGTGGCAACCATATTCTATTGTGCCAAGAACGCTTAAATTTCAACNTAATACCTAAATTTTCTAGTTGTGTGACATTCAAATCCTTCATTTCAAAATCATAAATTACGCCATCTTCAAGGGCATCCAATAAATCACCAAATTGTGTGATATTTGCTTCCAGAAGGGCGTCATCTATCGCTTCTCGTTCGTTTGAGTCAACCTTGTAATCAATCAATGCTGCATCTACGACATCCTTAGTAGATTGAGTATAAGTCGGCATTCGTGATAGGTTGAACTCTAATACCGTAGCCTCGAAAACATTCATAGAAATACCGTGAGCCCAATCAGGNTTGTCATCAAAATTATTCCCCTTCTTTACGTCTACACTCAAGTTGAACGATTCACCCGTAAGTAGGTCGACTCCTATAGCGAAGTCTTCTTCATCGCCTTCACTACCTACTAAATCCTTGGTAAAGTCATAGATTACATCATTCACAGTGGAGCCAAAGTCAACCAAGTCTCCTAAGAAAAATGACAGCGCTTCTACGCCTTCACCTTCATCGAAACTCGGTAGTTCAATACCCGAGGAATCAACTCCACTTGGGAATGCCATAGTGATGTTTGAAGGAAGTGGGTCAAGGGCAATACGACCATTCATTCCAATGAAATCATCATCATAGTTCGAAATATCTTCTAATAGAATTCTAAATGGAGATGATTGAGTTCTAATCATTTCAATCTCAGAATTACCTTCAGGGCCAGTAGAATTGGGGATTTGTGGAGAGAATCTCTTCAAACTTAGAACATCAGAAATCTGCAAACTCATACATGCCTCAGAATTGTCTTGGTCGACCCAGAATCTAAAGTGGTCTCCGTCCATAGTTACTGGGTTAGAGGCATTAGAAAGTTGGATTTGAATCGATTCTAAGGCTTGATTGGCAGAGTATCCAATAGTATCTCCAAGAGTCAAACCAAAATTAGTTGGAAGCCCATTCAATTTTATTGCATTTTGCTGNCTTGGGCTCTTTCCGCCATAAGTNATTGACTCGATTGTCGCACTTGCCTCATAGGTCAAATCTTCAGAGGTTTGAATTATCTTAAGATAAGATGGTCGATTAGAAAAGAGTGCTGACTGGGTAATTGCAGAAGTTAAATCCGTACCTTCATGTTTGATATGTCCCATCAAAAGAGGGCCTCCGTTTTCCCCCTCAACTACAATCTGTCGAATGTTTGTATCTGGGTCGTAAGAATGAGTTACATCTGAAATCCCAGCAACTCTCATACTCATAGCAACTGGAACAAGTGGCTCTACTGGGCCTTGTCTCCCGTTGATCAAATCTATTGAGGCATCTTGCGATATTAGAATATGGTCTGTGTCAGGAATCCAAGGATGATCATTACTGGAGAATGCGAAAGATATACGTGCCATTTCTTGTGATACACGCGGAGTGCCCCCAATATTTGCTTTGACTTGATTGAAACAATGTAATTCTAAGACTCCACCAGAGGAGCCTGCTGTGCTGATAATAGAATCTGGCAAAGTATTGACAATTTCTCCAATATCTAATACAACTTCAATCACTGATAACAATGCATTATCAAGAATTTGTGCGATTGAATTAAGATTTGGATTGTCGAAATTAACTCTATCAATTCCAGTTGGAGAAACTAAGAAACTACCTTCGATAACTATCACTTCGGGAACTTGCTCAACCTCGATTAATATCGATGAAGCATCATTATTATATCCACCGCGTTTGAAAGTTGACTTATACTCAAGGCGGTCAATTTTCTCAGTACCTGCGATTAGAATCAGGGTATTGGGTGCTTCGGTTGGGTTAACCGGTAAGGTAGGGTCGTCGATATTACCAGTATTATCTCCAGAGAAATTCTTTATTGCAATAATCCAAGAAAGTCTTGAAGGAACCTCACCTGGCAAATTAGAAGACCCTGGTGCTTCGCCTAACATAGTAAATATTGAGTTGATTTCTTCAGCCGGCATGCTACCTGAGGGAAGGCCATGAATCCAGGCTCGAGCATCGGTTATGTTGCCAAATTCGGAATCGCCTTCATTGACATTTGACCGGTCTTCAAAGTAATGAAGATACACGTCTGAACCAACATCTGAGAAAATCTCAATCGTATCGAAGGTGTTTTCTCCAAGGTTATCATTTCGAATTGTAATATCGACTTCTGAAGGGAGGGTTGTTTGTCCCACTTCAGGGTGGAATCCTGCATCGAGATAACTCATTTCTAAGACCGGAGCAGCTGAGCCACCTCCATCTCCATCAAAGCGAATGAAACCTACACCAACCCCAAATCCACATTTATGTTCATCACTTTCAGCGATATTATCTGCAATTGGGTCAAAATATCCTGGGTCTTCACAATCAGTCTGTTTTCTATCAGAAATATCAGCATTGGGATCATCAGGATTTGAAATTTGAACCGAATATGGAGCTGTGATCGATGTTAATGCCAGGTCAGTAGAGTTCAATGAATTAATCAAAGTTGAAAGAAGTAAACTACCAAGATTCTGTGCAGATACATCGAATTCTATTCTTTCTATGCCAATTCCCAGAGTAAATCTGTACGGTGGTTGAGTAAATCTGGTATCAACAACTATGCCATATGATTCGGAATTATCTAGCGTAATATCAAAAGCAAGTCCTTTCATCAAACTTACTTCTAAGTGTTCTAAAGAATCCCAAATTGGATCGGATAAGTCTACTGCTTCAACCTTCCACTGGAATGTTGGCTTAATCCAAAGTTTGTCAATAACAGGAAAAAGACCAGTGACTGGGTCAGGGCTAGTTTCAACGCCAAATCCTTCTCCCGATGTGAGTACGTCCTCAATGGTTAAAGCAACTATTAGGTCATCAGAACCATCGCCATCGATATCGATATAGTTGTCAAATAAAGTGAGCTGCCCACCCACAAATAAATCCCCGGTGAAGGTTCCCCTTTCCCATGCTTCATATGATGGACCGTTGTTTTTGGAAGTAAAATTAACGTAAACTGCATAAGTATTAATTCCAATAGCAAGGAGATTTCCATCTCCAAGTGCTGCCGTAGAAAACAAGGTCTCGAAAAGATTGTCAGGGAAACCTTCCGGTTGTGTAGAACTATCCATCAGAAATTCATATGGCCGAGGATGGTCTGGTTCATACGGACTTGAATCACGCATTGAAACATTATCAAGGAACGTATTAGCAACTGTTAGAGGGTCATCATTTCCAACCGGCCTAGCAGCAGCATCAACAGCACTTAATGCACTTTCAGCACTACTAGCAGCAACTTCAGCCTCCCCATTCTCTGTTCTCATCGATAGAGTTTCCATCAAAGCATCAAGAACTTCAAAGTCATCTCTAGAGATTGATGTATCGGCTGAAACTGGTTGTGCTACTGAGATGAACATCAGTAAAACAAGGAAAACTGCGCTCTTACGGGAGTCGCCAGTCTGAGGCAGACCTGCCCTAATCAGACGTGGCTTACACTCATCCATGCATTGAAGGGGATAATACATCTATGTCAAACCATCCCTTTTATGTCTACAAAAAAGGCAAAAAACAGTGATTTGGAGTGTCGTCAAGAAAAGTCCAAGCCGAAATCAGAATTGCACTTGGGGCATGCAACTACGGCTTGAGGCACTCCTTTTGGAATTCTAATCCTGAAGTTATGCTGACATTCGGGGCAAGTAATCTGCCTACTATCATCAATTGCTTTAGGAGGTTCTTCTGGAGTTGATTCCTCTGGTGCGGTTATTTGGGATTTAATAGATTGAGGGAGTTCAATTCCTCCGCTGTTAACCTTCGCTTCTATGACTGGTTGTGACTTCTCTTCAATCCTTGATTCGATTATTGTCTCTGTTTCATCTTCAGCAAACATGGCTAAGGCCGCATTCGCAGCGGCCTGGCTACCCTGGCTAATTTGTCTAGCAACTGGCTGTGGTGCAAATGTTTGAGGAGCGAAAGAACTAGGTGCGAAACCAGCGTTTGGATCTTGATTTTGTGCACCATAAATTGACTCATATTGAGACCTCTCAGCTTGCTTCGTTCTATCCTCTGAGGTCACCACTGGTTCATCGGATTTCAAACCGGCAATAACTACTGCAGGTGCAAAAATCGGTACTTTCATCTTCTGACTTACCATACTGATATGTTGTTTTGCTTCACTTTCAGAGAGACCNCTGCCTGTGAGTAATTCAATCGCGATATTTTTCTGCCATCTTCGATACCCNATCATTGAAACTGCCATAGTTAAAACTCCCACAAATAGAATTACTACAATGATACCAAAAACACTAGTTGGTTCTGGTTCAGCAGCGACATTTACTGAAAATGGGTGTGAATCTTTGTTTCCAGATTGGTCAAAAACTGTCAATACGACATCGTTTCTGCCTGATTGTTCAAATGTAATCTCAACATCAGAACCGATGTAATTAGGGTCATCCTTGGCATCACCATTACCATCACTATCGAAAGTTGGGTCAAGGTCCCAATAATACTTCAATTGATATGATTGGTCGTAGGCATCGATGGCTGAAACGCTAAACTCTAGTGGTGAGCCTACAACTGCAGAATCTGGCAATAACTCAAGTTTACTTTGNTCTAGAACCGGTATTGAGGAATCATCAACTGCAATTGTTTTAGAAACTGAATTACTATTTCCTGCATCATCAGCAACTGTCAAGACAAGTTCATGAGTACCTATATTGGCCCATGAAAGAACTATTGAATTATTCTGGTCGTATACCGTGCCATCCAATGTCCAAATACAAGAGTCAACTGAATCATCATCAGTACTATCTCCGCAACTAAATGCTATATCTTGATTCAAACTTGTTTTCCAACCATCACTGATAACTTGGCCTGAACTTGATATAATTGCAATTGGATTTACGACGTCTTCTACGGTAATTATTGAAGTGACCTTCGATGTTTGTTGGTCTCTAGATGTTGCGGTTAAAGTGATGGTTTTAGAACCAGGAGAATCCCATAAACCAACCGCATCCCAACCTTCGCCATCAGCGTCGTTATCAAAGACTGAATCNCCATCACTATCAACTTCTAAATCAAAATCCCAACTCAATGTTTCAATTTGATCTAGGAGGTTGGGGGTGTTCATTGAATTCAAATTTAATCCGACGCCAATTGAGGTTACTCCCGAATTATCAGCAGAAATTATTGGAGATATTGGGGGCGCTAATTGAACTCTAACTGTCATTCTAATGTCTTGTAAGCCATCTCCTCCGCCGACTGGATTATCGGTGTTGTCGACAATCAAAACCAATTCTTGATTCTCCAATTCTTGTGGCACCACCCAAGTTGTTGAATCCGATGAAGAAATACTCTGCATCTCTGTGGTGGTGATATACAACTGCCCAACACCACCAGTGACGTATAAGTCATGCATTTGCTTGGTCTGTAAGTAAACATCGCCAACACCTTGTAGCGCCCATGCAGTCAATACTACAGTTGTACCAGAATCCAATTTCAAATCGTCTCCGGATAGTAGAGTTTCAAATGTATTAGAAGAAACTGACATTACATCATGATACGGAGTCCAATAAGAATCCTGTAACTTAGTGAAATCTAATGAAATTTGACTAGTTATTCCGCCTNGGTCNCCCTGNNCTTGGTCGCCATCNTGGNCTAGGTTATCGATTACTAAATACCAAATTTTAGGATTTATTGAGGAAGGTACCTTCCAATGGAAACTATATCCTCCAAGTGCATTTTCAGTGGTCGACTTATTATCAAATAGAGTCCGATATGATTGTCCTAAATCATATGATTGAACGCTATTTTGATCGAAAAACAGCATGTCTATTGCATCATTGATAATATTGATTTCAATATCATATACATCGCCTGGTTGTAAGGTTCCCAAATTTATTTTCCAACACAACCCCGAGTCTACCGAAATTGAATTGGAAATATCATCAACATTTCTCTCAAGACAACCCGGGGGTGCGCGCCCTTCGGTTTGTGCTGAAACACATGGAGAAATAATCATGCACAGCAGTATCGCGACTATGAACTGACAACGCATATCACGCTGTTTAGCCTACCACACTTCAACTATGCGCTTANTTGAATCAATTAACCCAGCCTTGTTCGCCCCAATAATGGTGGGTAATTTTTCCAGAATCAGAGACTTGTATTCGGTCTCCATCACTAGCCGCGCTCAAAGCAACTTGTGAGTCTTCTAACTGCTGTTTGGCTTGAGATAACATCTCATCTGTGCCTTTTATTCTAGCACCAAAATGAGTCAATACTAGGTGTTTTGCGCCACCTGATAGTGCAGTTCTAGCAGCCCCACTTGCCGTACTGTGAAGATAATTTTTGGCATGTTCGCTCCATTCTTCTAAGAATGTTGATTCGTGAACCAAGAGATCACATTGCCCCATACTTGTAATTCCTTTAGACATTTCAGATGTGTCACCTGATAAAACGACGCTTAACGCCCCGGAGTCAGGCCCTCTAAATTCACTTGCGGAGAGGATTTCTCCACTCTCGAGTGTTTGGTTTTCACCCTTAGCAAGGCCGGTTCTTTGGGCTTCTGTAAGTTTTAGTTCAGCGGCTCTTAGACGATCGAATTTACCTTTCTTACCCTTAGACGAAAAATGCCAACCGCATGAAGGAACTGTATGATTTGTCGCTAGAGCTTTAATTCTATTTTCAGACCAGCCTTTCGGTTGAGGCATCTTTTCTAGTTCCACTACTGAATTACTATCTGGCAATAATTCAACCCAACGGTCATTTTCAATATCGCCTAAAATCCANCGTACTGGGAAGCCTAATTGCTTAGATGTGCCTCCTAATTGGTGCCATGAACGCCATTGGATAATGAGGTCAGAATTAGAAATATCTTCAGGTAATTTTGAATTCGACAAAAGAGAATCTATGACTTGACTTGAGGTTGGTCCGATGATTAGTAATGGTTTTTCACGCTTGTCTAAAGATAGTGTATGAAGCCAAGGAAGTACTCCCCATGTATGGTCTAAATGACCATGAGTCAAACATAAAACATCGACTCTACCAACTTTGANTTGAGCATCGCCAAATTGCTTCATTCGTCTTCTTTGCACTGCAAAACGNGACTGAAATCCTTCACCAGCATCGACAATTGCAACTCCATCATCACAAACAACGAGACTTCCGCTGACTTGCCTTGAACCGGTTGGGCGAGCCGAGGAAGTGCCNANAATATGAATATCAAAACCCATTATTTCACCTCAGGAGTTCATGGGGATTGGCGTAGGTGGAAACCACCTAAGCATGACAATATCATTGACTCCACGAACCCAACGCCAAGGAACTGCAACATTGATCCCCCCTTCGACTAATTCGTGGTCGGTTTCCCTGACAAAGAGATGAGTGCAACGAATTCCAGAGGTGTCTACTACAGCATCATAAACGACGCCAAGTCGACGTCCTGAAGGCAAATATACATCAAGTCCCGAAATACGAGAAATCATGTCTTCGCCTTGCATCATGGTTAGCCCTCGTTTAATGCGTAGGGCCGACACAACATAAAGAAACCGAGGAAAGTGAATCATAAGTTATTATTTCTAATGATGTGAAAATATTCGGGGGATTCATCAACCTCCTGCAATTAGAATACAATATGCGAATTAGCCATAGTACACCTGAAGGAAAAGAAGCCTATTCTCACGAAATCCCTCAATTTGGACTTGGAGTATTCCTAATGACAAATGAAGGCGAATGTAAAAATTCAGTTCTAAATGCACTTGAGGCTGGTTACACGCACATTGATACTGCAAGCATGTATAATAATGAACATGANGTTGGGCAAGCTATCATAGAATCTGGAGTTGATCGAGATTCCATATTTATCACAACCAAACTTAGAAGAGGCGATGCGACTGGATATGAAGATACAATCCGACATTGTAAAAAGTCATTAGAACTACTTGATATGGATTACATCGACCTATATCTCGTTCATGCACCGCCGATAAACCCTGAACATAGAGCGCCGGTTTGGAAAGCGATGGAATACTGTCTGGAACAAGGATTAGTCAAATCTATTGGAGTTTCTAACTATGGGCCAGCACACCTTGAAGCGATGAAACAATATGCTTCTTACATGCCATGTGTCAATCAAGTCGAATTTAATCCTTGGTTGCAAAGGCCGGCTCTAAAGCAAGCCACTGAAGACGTGGGTGCTCGCGTTATGGCGTATTCCCCACTTGCTAGAGGGCACAAAGTAGACGACCCAGAATTGGTTATGATAGCCGAAAAAGTTGGCTGCACTCCTGCACAATTGGCTATCAAATTCTGTTATGATGAAGGATGTATTACTATTCCTAAAACCAGTACCCCATCTAGGCTAATTGAAAATTTAGAATCGTTGAAAATAGATATATCACAAGTATATGATGAAATTAAAGCGCTTGAATGTAACTATGTTTCTGGTTGGGACCCGACATCAGAACCTTAGAATTTAGGAAAATTTACTAAACAATTTAGTTCGAGATAATGAAAAAGTCTTGAATGAATAGATTGCTCAGCGTATATTTCGTCGGGAAAAGTGACAAAGGTAATGTCTGTTAGGCATTGGCGTGTCAAACAACTTCTGGGAGGACGAACTCGAAAAGAAGTCTGAAGAAGACTTTGAAAAAGAACTTGACGAAATAGAAAAGGATTCACGAGAAATACGAGATGAACCTGAAAATACTGTTGAACTAAATGAAGCGAGTTTTGGTGGGATTGCTACACTTTGGTTTTTTACAATCGTGTGGTGTTCTGCATCTTTCTTTGCCACTGTAATTATTGGTTCAGACATGATTGCAGACATAGGAACCAGAAATTGGGAGTCAGCAGATGGTATTGTCGAAAATAGCTATGTATCAACTTCAACAGATGGTGAAGGAGGAACAACATATTGTTTACATGTCGACTATCAATACACAGTTGACGGAAGAGTTTACGACGGAAATAGAATAAGTTATAGTGCAGATAATTCATGTAATTCTTGGTCTGCAAATTCAGATGATGATTATCCAGAAGGCAAGAAAATTACAGTATATTACGACCCGAGCAATCCAAGTGAATCCGTTCTTTTATCTGGTTTATCTGGAATCGACTTTTTCATATGCTGCTTCTTCATATTTCCATTAGTTGGATTACTCCTTCTATTTGGTTCAATTAATGCATCGATAGGTTATTTCAAGCAACGCTGAGATAATAATTTGAAACCAGTTAGCATCAATATCATGAGTGAGTAGTGTTTCAGCGTAGCATGGACGAGCCAATTCTTGAGGCTGAACTCATCAAAGATGAGGGCGGGAAGGGCTACTCCATGCGTTCTTCTAATGCAGCCCTGGGNGCTACAATAGCAATGGTACTCGTATTCTTGTTAATGAGTCGAATTATCGGTGCACCGCTAGAAGAACAGGCCATTCAAGAACAANTTGAAGAAAGTTATACTGCAATTAATATGCGTTATCTTGAGAATTATAGTACAACTGAGCAAAACTCCTACGTTCTAGAAAACGGTAGTATGACCGGTCCAGATGGGGCGTCATTATGGATTGGAACTCATCATTTTGTAGAGTTTGAACTACCAATTGAAGAAGGCGGCTCTGCACCAAATGGAAAAGTAAGTCTCGCCGTATGGGTTCCAATTCTCGATGGTAATATGACGGTGCCAGTAATTGCAGAATTCGGACCATATTTTGATGAAGCATCGGTAGAAACCGGCGCAATTGAAGAACCAGGAACTTGGCTAGGAACTATGATGATTGAACAAATAATTCCTCATGGTTTTGCATTCGCTCAAGTTTCAGTTATGGGGACTGGTCGTTCAAATCATTGTATGGACTTGATGGGTAATGCTGAGCAACTAGGAGTTGATGCAGCCGTTACTTGGCTGGGTACACAAAACTGGAGTAATGGAAATGTTGGTATGATTGGTAAATCCTATGATGGTTCAACTCCTTGGCAAGCAGCAATGTTTGGTAATGAACACCTAACTACAATCGTTCCAATTTCAGGTTTGATTGGCGTCATGGAATTGATGTGGCGTAACGGTAGTAGTGAAGCAAGAGCGCCAATTATGCACAATGGGGTTTATGGCTCGTACGGAATTGATGGCGATTTAGAAGATTCTGGGAACATGTGCCCCGATTATATCGCGGGTCCAGCAACCGGTGGTGCTGCATGGGCTTGGGGCGGTGAAGCCGCTGGAAATTATTGGGGCGAACGNTATTTCCTTGAACGAGTGTTAGATAATTACAATGGCAGTGTCTATCTAATCCAAGGCATGCATGATTGGAATGTCGACCCACATATGGCAATTCCAACGATAAATAGATTGTACGATGCTGATATTGAAGCCAAAGGATTGTTTGGACAATGGGACCACGATTATCCTGACCGTCCNGACATTATGTTCGAGAGAAGTGGGGTAGGGCGAGGTATCGAAGCATTCCCTGAAATGGTACGTATGGATTGGATGCAAGACTTACTTGAATGGTTTACTTACTATCTCAAAGATGAAGGNCCACAACCATGGTTAGGTGTTGAAATTCAATCTAATCTAGGAGATTGGCGTTTTGAAGATCGCTATCCAATGACAAATACTACACAACTAAGTTGGGAACTGGGAAGTTCTAACCTTAGCTCAACCGGTGGAGGAAATACAATTTTCCCCGATTCTAACTCTGGGCCAGTCTATGAAACTCCGCCACTTGAAGAAAACCTATACTTTGGCGGCTTACCACGCTTGCATGTTAATGTCAATACTGCAACCATCGGTGGGCAAATCTATGCCTTACTAGAAGACTGTAATAGCGGCAATTGTATTCATATTGGTCATGCGATAATGGATTTAAGATATCATGCTGGAGGCTCAGATGAACAAGCATGGAATCCATTAACCGAGGATATAACTGCATTGATGGAATTTTTCCCGATGGACGTGGAAGTTGAAGCAGGACATACAATTCGCCTTACACTTCGCAGTACTGGTGAAGATTATCTTCCATCTGCCGCTTCTAGCATAACGACTGTAATTGATTCTGGCTCTACTTTACAACTAGACATGTTTGACCCTGAGACTCGAGAATATTATCAAACCGTTCAATGTACTTCGCAAATTTGTCTACAAAATTCCGACTGATTTCTCAATTGATTAGATTGAAGATATCATCCCAACCAACCAAATAAGAGTCCTAACTGGAAGTAATATGCATCGCCGCATAATAGTGCCTAGTCGGGTCAATATTATTGGCGAACATACCGACTATGCCGGCGGNTTAGCGCTACCATTTGCTATTGAAAAGTTTCTAAAATTAACTATTAAAAGTCAAGAACATGGCTATCAAGGTGATGAAACTGTGATAAAATTATGGCAAGCAGTAAGTGATTTACCTGTCCAATTAAAAGTAGAAAGTGATATTCCAATTGGTAAAGGAATGTCATCATCAGCAGCGCTATGCTTGGCGATTGTAATTGGGGCGAAACCAAATCTAAGTAAGTTAGAGACTTGTAAAGAAGCCCAAAGAATTGAGCATTTAGTTTTAGAAACTGAATGTGGACTTTTAGACCAAATGGCTATGATGTTTGCACAAAAAAACTATGCATCAATGTTCGATTTCAGTGATTTAAAAATTGAACATGTTAAAATTCCTGATGAATGGATATTCAAATTAGTTGATTCCAAAGTTCACAGAAAACTTTCTGATACCAATTACAACCAAATCAGCGATTATAGTAAAAAACATGTTAGAGAAGAGAATGCAAGGGTTAGAAAAGCACTTTCCATTTCAAAAAATCAGTTAGGAAGATTGCTAAATGATTCACACCAGTCTTTACAAAAGTTAGGAGTAAGTAATGTTGAAGTAGATAATTTAGTTGAACAATTACAACATACTGAAGGTGTACTTGGTGCAAGAATGATGGGTGGAGGTTTTGGCGGCATGATTCTGACTTTGGTTGAAAATGAAAATATATTACCTGACTATGAAGTTGTTACAAGTTCAGGTCCGCCATTGTTTGAGGAATTGAGTTAGATTTTCTAATCGCTCTGGAGTCCCCATATCCCAGAACTTTGTATCATCCATATGGGCTCTAATTTTGCCTGCCATAGCAGGATAGACCGTCTTTTCCCAACTCCACTTGCCAGCCTTACCATGTTGCATGACCAATTCTTTACTGATTATGCTAGTTCCTGCCTCATATCCATTATTATTGGATTGTAAAGTATCTTTGTCATAATGAATCACAAAGCCATTTTCATACATTAGATTATTTTCAATATGAGATTTAGTAACTGTCATTGTCATTAGATTGTTGCCACTTTCATGAGTTTCCAATAACTTTTGATAATCAATTGGATGTAAATCATCACCCCATAACATGATGAAATTATCTTCTAAATAATCTACTGCATTCCATAATGCTCCACCAGTCCCCAATGGTTCAGGCTCTCTAACAAAGGTTAAGGAAATTGAATGATGTGAAAAATCATCAAATTGTTCGCCAAGATGGCCGGTCAAAATTAGAGCTCTATCGCAACCTTGTTCATCGATCCAATCTAAGATGTGACTAAGTATTGGTTTATTGTCAACTTGAATTAATGATTTTGGTATTTGCTTTGTTAAATCTCCTAATCTAGTACCCAGCCCTCCTGCCAAAATTACAACCTGGGGCATATCGCCAACAGACTTGTCATTAGAGGGCATGAACTTCAATGTTCAAGTCGATTAATGAATAAACCGATGAGTATGTCTACAAAATTCCTAATTTCTGGTAATCTTGAAAACCGTTGAAGTTACGTTAGAAAGTCCTCTGTCTTTCTCATCTTCGAGGTCTATTTTCTCAAGACATTCAACTTCAAAACCATCAGCAAAGAAACGTAAAACATCTTCATCATGCAATGCAAAAGGTGGTCCATCCATTTGTTCTTGAGGATAAGCGAACGTAATTAGCAAGCCTGAAGCACCTGGTTTGGTTTGATTATATATTTGCTTAACATAGTCCTCTCTAACCGAATTAGGTAAAGCAACCATTGCAGCTCTATCATACCAATTATCTGCTTGAACGACTCCCGCTTCGAGGTCAAAGAGATCACCTTGAAAAATAGTAAATGGGGGACTTGAGTGCTTGATGTGCTTGCCAGTTTCATCGGCAATAGTCTCTAACTTATTTTCCTCAAAAAAGGCTTGAACCGCTTGCTCAACCATCTCAAGGCCGACCACATTGTAACCTTGCTCGGCCAACCATAGCATATCGAGTGATTTGCCACATAATGGGACTAATACTTCTCCGCCTTTAGCAGGATTAATTTCAGGCCAGTACTTCTCCAATAAATCATTGAACTCATCTCTATGCCAACCAGTCTGTTCCTTATCCCAACGGTTGTGCCAATACTCCATGATAAAACCAAAAATCCCTTTTATTCAAGTTTTTCTTTAGCGATAGTTACCACTTGTAGACTTGGAGAGAAGTCCGCCAGTATTGTTGGCTGGCGCTTGCTGACTTAATGCGAGGTCAAAACTTCTCAGTTGGTACAACTCTAATTTTAGTTTCACATTTTGGACAAGTGAACTTGAATGGTGGCACGCTATCATCTGGTACTCCAAGTTTTGATTTGCATGCTGGACAAATGACTTTGTGATCTTTATCCATTCGGCATTCATTCTTACCTAAAGTATGTGCTTTAACCTCTTTAGTTTCTTTCTTCTTCGGCGGAGGAGTCTCAGCAGGAGGGCTTTGAGCTATAGTGTTCAAACCTGGATTAGGATCCCTGCGATAAAGCAGAACCATGATTGCAAGAATTAGCACAATCATTACAATTGGCAGAGTTGGTGATTGTTTGAAATTCTCAAACGTACCAAGTTCATTTTTATTGTCGCCAAGTCCATCACCATTGACGTCATCCCATTCAGTTGCATCTAGCGGGAATTCATCATCTCTGTCATCCACACCATCACCATCATCGTCACTGTCGGCGTTATCACCAGTTCCATCGCCATCTGTATCGATTGATTCAGACGAGTCAAGAGGGAAAGCATCTGTAGTATCTGAGACATTGTCTCCGTCATCATCGCTGTCAGCATTATCGCCAGTTCCATCACCATCTGTGTCAACTGATTCTGTAGCATTGAGTGAGAATGCATCATCGGTATCTAAAACACCATCACCATCATCGTCGCTGTCAGCATTATCGCCAGTTCCATCGTTATCAGTATCAATGGTTTCAGTTGCATCTAGAGGGAAGTCGTCATTGGTATCTAAAACACCATCACCATCATCGTCGCTGTCTGCGTTATCTCCGGTTCCATCGTTATCAGTATCAATGGTTTCAGTTGCATCGAGTGGGAAGTCATCATTGTTATCAGAAACACCATCGCCGTCATCGTCGCTGTCTGCGTTATCTCCGGTTCCATCGTTATCGGTATCGACTGATTCGGATGCATCTAGTGGGAAATCATCATTGGCATCTAAAACGCCATCTCCATCGTCGTCAGTATCGTCG
>NZXL01000044.1 GCA_002697705.1 Methanobacteriota archaeon | reverse complement strand
TTTCCTGAGGGGTCAACTATGGTCCAGTTTAGGAACGCTCCATCGGGAATCTCAACATCTAGGTTCAAAGGCGCATAGGTACTACGACTGAGAACTTCAGTTGAACTAGAATCCCACCCTATTGTAGGACTCAGCCAATTCGATTCGGGCGGTGAAGCAAGGTGTACATCGTCAATAAACCAATAATCACAACATGTTCCTGAACCGTAAATTTGTGTCATTCGAATTTGAGTTGATGCATGAAGTGCTGCTGCTGGTAGATTTGTTGACCACTGCTGAGGAGTTCCACCCGGAGTTGCACCTGCAAATGTTTGAAGGTCGACCCAATTGCCGGCTGTGGTCTTGTATTGTACCTTTAGATCTTCACCAGAGTCAGCCTCTTCACCACATGAAGAAGAACCTTGTCTAATCCATGCATGAAGTGGCATGCTACTAGTCCCTGCAAGATTTATCGCTGGAGAAGTTGCATGCTCAGGAGTTGATTGTGCCTGTGTTTTGAGTGAACCACCACTGCTTCCATTGTACCCGCAAGTATTGGAAGTATAGCGTCCAACATATGTCGAACTTGAGACTGTCCAACCTTGGAGACCATTATTGAAATCCCAAATTGTTCCAGCGGTAGTTCCTGTTAAAGATGAACCAGTTACAACAGTTCCATTCTTGGTGGCATCGCTATTTGACCAAATAGCATTGCTATCCCAAGTAAACCCATATTGCTTCTGAAGTACAGCAGGTTCAACCTCAAGTTGTAAATCTGTAATAGGTGCTGTAGATGGGACATCAACGGTGAAACCAGTGAAAGATTGACCATCTCCAGGCAGACTGATGTATGTTTCAGCTCCTACTGAAGTGAAGTTTGGTGAATGAGAATCTTCCAAATCAAGGCCTATTGGCTGATTTGCAAGATTATTTGCGTTCATTTGCAATGGGCCAATAAGTACCATTATTATTGCTAAAAATAGAGCACTGCGCCACGAACCGGAGCCCGACATGTTAGCCCGTAGTAATAGAAGGACTTCAAACATACGCTTCCAAATCAGAATTGATTTATGACAATAAGGTCAATAACTAAACAATTCGATGTTATTTTTTGGAGTATAATCTAAAGTTAAGGGTGAGGTTCAAGACAAAAACCATTCTCGCAAGGTCATGGCTCAACCAAAACCCGCTGGTGAATTGGACGCTGTTTCAATGGAAAACGCGTTACTGGAGACATGGAAGACAGAAAATGCCTTCCAATCCTCTATTGATTCAAGAATTGATGGAGCCCCGTTTATTTTCCTTGAAGGACCTCCTACCGCAAATGGCAAACCTGGAATTCATCACGTTGTCGCTAGAGCATACAAAGATCTAGTGTGTAGATGGAAGTCTATGGAAGGTTTTCGAGTAGAGAGAAAGGGTGGTTGGGACACCCATGGACTGCCAGTTGAGATCGAAGTTCAAAAGAGAATGGATTTAATGTCGAATGAAGCGATTGAAGCATATGGAATGGATAATTTCAATCAGGCATGTCGTGAATCTGTATGGACTTATGAGAGCGCATGGCGTGAAATGACTGAAAGAATGGCATATTGGGTAGATTTGGATAACCCATATGTCACATTGGATAATAATTATGTTGAATCCTGTTGGTGGGCAATAAAGCAAATGTTTGACAAAGAACTGCTATATCGTGGACACAAGGTATTACCTTACTGCCCGCAAACTGGAACCTCGTATTCAAGTCACGAAGTTGCACTTGGATACAAGGAAGTAGAGGAGCCATCGGTTTATGTCAAATTCAAACTAACCGATGACGATGCTAGTATTCTAGCATGGACAACAACTCCTTGGACACTTCCAGGAAATGTTGGATTGGCAGTAGGGCCAGATGTGACATATGTAAGAGTAAGAATTAGCGAAGATGCTGAGAATTGGACTGGCGCAGGTGGTGCATCGGTAGGTGAAGAAGTAATTCTTGCCAAGGAGTTGATGAAAGAAGTTCTAAGGCATAATGTTGAAATCATTGAAGAATTCAATGGTAGCGAACTTGTAGGGCGTTCATATGAGCCACTATTCCCAGGAGCAGTACCTAGCGGAGATTCCACTTCTGGATGGACTGTTTTAGCCGCAGACTGGGTAACTACCACAGATGGAACAGGAGTTGTTCACACAGCTGTTATGTATGGTGAAGATGACTATCATCTTGGTATGGAAGCAGGACTACCTGCATATCACACAGTAGGAATGAATGGTGCTTTCAATGAAGGAACTCATCCTAAGTTAGACGGAAGATACGTCAAGGAATGTGATGAGACTATAATTGAGTTATTATCTAGTCCTAAAGGAAGTAATGGAAAAGGTCCTGAAAGCGGATTATTGTACAGAGAGAAATCATATTCTCACGATTATCCTCACTGTTGGAGAACCGATCATCCACTTCTTTACTATGCAATGGATTCATGGTTTGTCAAAATGACTGCAGTCAAAGAAAAATTGTTAGAATTCAATGATGGCGTAGAATGGGCACCTGATTGGGTTGGCGAAGGTCGCTTTGGAGAGTGGCTACGCAACGTCAAGGATTGGGCTATCTCTCGAGAAAGATATTGGGGTACACCATTACCTGTTTGGAGAAGTGAAGACGGAGAAATGAAATGTATCGGCTCTATTGCTGAACTTCAACAAGAGGTTGCAAAAGCAGTATCAGCTGGAATCTCAAATCCTGAATGTCCAGATGATGTTGACCTTCACAGACCAATTGTTGATGGGTTTACATTGCTAAGTTCAAGTGGCCAGCCAATGATTAGGGAACCATTCGTAATGGACTGTTGGTTTGACTCTGGTTGTGCACCATTTGCTCAATGGCATCATCCTTTCGACGGCGGAGAGAAATTCGATGCTTCTTTCCCAGTAGATTACATCTGTGAAGGTGTTGACCAAACACGAGGTTGGTTCTATACTCTACTTGCTGTTTCAACAACTGTTTTTGATATGCCTGCTTACAAAAGATGCCTTTCTCTAGGATTAATTCTTGACGCTGAAGGAAAGAAGATGTCCAAGTCAAGAGGNAATATTGTCGACCCATGGGACCACTTCAATCGTGAAGGGGCAGACGCAACTCGATGGTACATGGTTACGGCGGGAGCACCATGGAGCCCACTGAAATTTGATTCAAATGGCGTTAGGGAAACCTATGCCAAGATGTTCTTGACACTGTGGAACATCTACAAGTTCCACGCAGATTATGCCGCTTTAGACGGATTTAATCCAGAAACTGATACCATGGATGTTTCACAAAGACCAGTGTTAGACAGATGGATTCTATCCCGATTGGCCTCGGTTGCAAGTAGTTATCATAATGATTTCAAATCATGGAACTTCCACAAAGCATGCAGAGATTTGGAAGACTTCGTTGTCAATGACTTATCCAACTGGTATGTCCGTAGAAGTCGAAGAAGACTTTGGGATGAGGCAGAAAATAACGACAAACTGGCTTGCCAAAATACTCTTCATGAAGTTTTGACAACTGTATGCCGACTTGTTGCTCCTGTCAGTCCTTTCATGGTAGATGTAATTCATCGTAACTTGGATGGACGCTCNGTNCANCAAGCCNCATGGCCNCTNGGNNCTCCCAGGNTCACTNGAAGGNGCNACTGCNGANNATTGGGANGANAANGCTGCNGANGCAACCGCACANTTACCNCCNCAAGACCTATCGCTNGAACANAANATGGAATTGGTNAGNGAATTAGCCGANACCGGNNGAAGAATTAGAGTNGAAGCAGGAAGAAGACAACGTCTTCCATGCGGAGAAGGCTGGATTGTTTCTGGTCCAGACCTATCACAATTCCATGACATTCTAGCAGAAGAATTGAATGTCGAAAATATTGCCATTGAACAAGATTTAGACCGTTTCCAACAAATCGAACTCGCTCCAAACTTTAGGGCTCTTGCTCCAAAAGCACGAAGTGAAGTCAATTCTATTGCAAATGAAATTAAGAATGCTAAAGACCCTGTTTCAATGCTTGAAAATATCAAAGCAGGTAACTGTGAAATTATGGGTGTCAAGATAGAAGAATCAGATGTTGAGGTTCGAAGAGTCGAACGATCGGGATTCGCTGCTTCAACTGTCCAAATTGGACATGGTGATGATGCCAGTCAAATCAGCCTTGTACTGGATATGAATGATACTCCAGAACTACTTTCCAAAGGCTTAGCAAGAGACATCACTCGAAGAATCCAGGCCAAGCGCAAGGACTTAAATCTAGAAATTGAAGCTACTATCGAACTTGAAATTTGGACTCAAAATGCGCCAGAATTATTTGTGGCTGATCGTGATTGGATTATTTCCGAGACAAGATCGAATGCTACAATTTTTTATCCGGAAGGAAGTAAGCCTAAGTTGGAGTCCGAAATGTTTGAAGTTGATGGGACAAAAATAAACTTCATTGTAACCAGTCAAATTAACTAATCGACGGTTTCAAAAGAGTACTACATTTAGCAATATTATGTCCCGTGTAATACTAGCAATAATGATAGTTTTTTCTACATTCACTGCAGGTTGCTTTGGCAGTAATGATTCAATCACTGAAGAACCTGTTGAGGACATCAATATTGAAACAACTATTGTATGGAACGCAACTGGAAATAACCGAATAATGTCATCCCCACAAACAGTTGATCTAAATGGTGATGGGGTCTTAGACATTGTAACTGGCACTGGGGTTGAGGAACTTCAAACAGGTAGCATCATTGCATTAGATGGCTCTAATGGTAGCTTAATTTGGGAAGTATTTACAGATGGAGAAATGTTTTGTTCTGCCAAATTTGAAGATTTGAATAATGATCAAACTAAAGACATTATACTTGGAGGTAGAAATAAACAATTATTTGCGATAAATGGATTAAATGGCGAAATTCTATGGCAGTTCGATTCAAATCAAAGTGAAAGAGACACTTGGTTTCAATTTTATACTGGTATTTTTATTCAAGATCAAGATGGCGACGGCATTGTAGATTGGCTAACAGCCAATGGTGGAGACCCATCTAAAGGCCCATTGGAGGAACGAGAAAATGGTTATTTAATGATTATTTCAGGAGCCTCTGGAAAGATTATTGCTGTTGCTGACACTCCTGATGGCCGTGAGACATATATGTCGCCGATTCTTTATCAAGCACACCCAGATAGTTCTCAAAAGATACTATATGGGACTGGTGGGGAAACTTGGCAGGGTAGTTTATGGTCGACTGAAATCGCAGATATTATGAGTGGGAATATCTCTAATTCTAAGCAGATAATTACTAGTACAAAAAAAGGCTTCTTAGCGCCTCCATCACTGGCTGATTTAAATCTCGATGGATATCAAGACATCATAGCTTCGACTTTTGATGGGCGTATTGTAGCAATAGATGGTGATGATCTATCAGAAATATGGTCGATAAATGTAGCAAAATATGTTATGAATGGTAGTGAAGTAAATGCTGAATCATGGGCTTCACCAGCAATTGGATACTTTAATTCCGATGATGTTCCGGATGTGATAGCAGAATATGTTATTGGAGAATGGCCGCAATATATTGGCTCTTCTGCACTAATAATTGATGGAGAATCCGGAGAAGTACTCTGGGCTAATGACACTGAACATTCTATTCACACCAGTCCTTTAGCAATCGACATGAATAATGACGGTCTAGATGAGGTTTTGATTTTCCGTAGTATTGCTGATTTTCAAACAAATACATTTCAGGGTGAAGCAGTCTTATTAGACACCTCTAAATCTGAATTACATACAATATTTGATTTTGAACTGGTAAGTGTTGGAACACCAATGATTGTTGATTTGAATCAAGATGGAAACTTAGAATTGATTTTTACAAATACTTCATGGTATGGCGGTACAGAAAATCATTGGCAAATTACATTGTTTCAACTGAATTCTATCGTACCTAAAGTTAGCAGCTGGGCTGGTTATTTAGGCACGAATGCTGATGGAATACATCAGATTTAAGATAAAATTTAATCCTGAGAATTAATAATTCTAAAAATCGACGCATTCAAACAATATAGGGTGTAGGGGATTTCATGCGCCGAGCATTGCTGAGTATAGCACTAGTCATCTCCATGATGACAGCAGGCTGTTTTGGCGAAGGTGAAGCTCTGGTTGAATCTGAAGTGGAAATACCTCTTTGGGATTCATATTCCTTGATAGACTCACAAAGTCATGTAGATGAAAGAATGTTCGTCAGTGTTGATTTGAGAACCAATGAAACCACCAATTTATCTTGGGCTGTTTTTGATGCATCTTATGGTGGCAATTGCTGTGAGCATTATTTGGCCACATCTATTGAAGGACAGATTCTCAACATCGGTGGAGAATATCCTGTCTGGAGTAATGACAGAGGCCATGAATGGGACACATACATCCCAGGCGTCCTACCTGCACTTGGTCAATGTGTGACTGCTGTCCCAACCAATCCTGGCCAAGAAGGGCTTGGAGAAGGTAGCATTGTTCAGGCAACAAATGGTGATATTATCTCGATGTCATGGTTCCCTTATGTTGGAGGGGATTTGAAACTGGACAAATTCTATGCCTTATTGTATGATCAATCAGAAGACCAATGGAAATGGTGTTACAACCGTATCACAGAACCATTCTATGACCGTTCGTGGCAAGTCGAAGTTGTCGGACCTATTCAATCTACAATGGGTAGTGGAGATTGGGCTAGTATAGTTGTCTCTAACTTCTGGCACCAAAGTTTGAATGCTGGAGGACAAATAAGTGTTGATGGACTGAATTATTATCCATTCCAATTCCCAGGAAGAGATGGTGGAGAGCCTGATGTTGAACTAGATTTAGATTTCACAAATGCTTCTCTACCAGAGTATTATGATGTCAATAAACCACACAAAGAGATGCGTGCATTCCCAATGCCGAGTGGAGGGTTAGTATTCCCTAGTTACTATAATAATGGCAATGCTGCTTTCATGGATACTTCACTTTCATGGAATGAATTAGCGGTTCAATTCCCTTCCGAATATTGTCAAATCGATTCATCGGGAACTATTCACTGTGTAGCTAATTCAGGAAATACATTTACTCATTACATGTCTAAAGATGGTGCACAATCATGGCAGAATTATACCTATGATATGTCAGATATGGCTTCACAGATAGAGGAATGGGAATTCCAAGCAAATGGGGAATTAGACCTATTTGTTTTGAATGTTAGATACCAAAGTGCTGGTGGCCCTGATGTTGACACACTTTTCCACGTAAGAGGATACTCAGAAGATATGTCCCCTGATACATTCACATACATTGGACAAGGAGATTTAGATTCTACTTCAGGTGCAGGTAATGACATCCGATTTGACTTTGCGTCATTAGGGATTCTATCTGATGGCGGTGTTATTGTTGCATACCATGATTCAACAGATCCAGATCCATTATTCGCAGTTGAATTGAATCTACCTTACTGATTAAAACATCTGTAAGATTTCTCCGAATAATTCCTTTGCATGGCCACTACTTCGTTCAACTAATCGCTTGACGATTAGTTCTGGTGTTGAACGGGCAAGATGATTTCGCTTTGGAGTTCTGTCCACTACCAATTCAAGGTCAGCGTCCAGCCCACTTGCCTCAATTCCATCAACTCTAAAATCATCACATTGTGATGCCTTGATAATAGCAGGAGCCAAATGAGTAACAAGCATCATGCAAGTTTCAGGTTGTGAACGTGCTGCCAGTAACATTCCGGCAATAATTCTAGCACCTGCACCTGGTTCTGTTATCGCTTCTAGTTCATCTGCAAGTATCAATTTGGGAGTTGGGTCACTAACTACATCTGCGAGTTCAACAAGGGTTTGTTCTAGAGCACCTGCACTCTGCGTACCACCTGCTTTTGCTAAGATGTGTAATGATTCAACGCCACCAACTTTAGCCTTATCAGCAGGAACTGGAAGACCCATATGAGCTAGAATACAAGTATGTGCAAGTAACTCAAGCAGGGTGGTTTTCCCTCCAGAATTAGCACCTGTTAGTAAGGATAAATTCTGCTTATCGCCTTCTTGAGCCGCTTCTCCAAGGCCATAAGTCACAGGGTCAGGTTCGAGTCCTAGCATGATATGTCTGCCATTTTCCACCCATATCCCATGCGAAACAATTTCTGGCATCTTGCATCCATAATGTTGTGACCACCTAGCTATTGCTAACCATTGCTCACATTCGACTAAATTTCTAATTCCGTCTTCACATAAACTCTTGAGGGGCCCTAGTTTTCTAGCCATATTATAGACGTGGTCTGCTTGTTGAGCCTTGAGTTTTTCTTCCAATGCTGAATCGATTCTATCTATCACTTGGCGGTCTATTTTAGCAGGCCAGTCCGAAGTAAAAATTACTGGAGGACTACGAATCCCCGTTCCTTGAAGTAACTCCGAAAATTGATTTGTTGCCTCTTGCATTGCTTCATCGATTACATGTCCTGTTACTTCTTTCAGTTTACGTTGAAAGCCCGCTCCATCAGAAAGTGCCTCAAGTAATTCAGAGCCACTAAGTGCCAACTTAGCATCATTCATTGCTTGTTCGACCTGTTGGTGAACTTGAGTTTGAAGATTCTTAGTAAATGGCCAGATCTGGTCTTTTACTTGTTCTGCTTTTGCGATATCACCTTCATCAAATAGCATTTGGAGTAATTCTGGTAGTTGCGACAGCCCTGTAGTAGATTCACTGAGCAATCCAAGGAATTCATGATCTATTGAGCCAGACCTTAGTAGATTAATGGTACTGGATAGGCATTCTAATATTCGCTTATTATTGGTGAACCAATCAAGGGTTCTTTCGGGAAGTATCACCTCATCTTTTGGAGAACTACCTAGGACAATCCATCCATCGGGAACTTGAGATGGTGCTCCGCTACCAATCCATGTTACCGATTTGAAGACTGTATAATCCTTCCATGTCTCTCCATCAGAGGGAGTTAGAACTCGGCAATATTTCTTCAAATGTTCTCTTGGTTCATGACTAACTACAACGCGTTGATACCTTTCGATGGTATTTCTTGTTGCCCCAAGACTACGAAATGATGAGTTGAGATTTTTTTCAATTTGAGGATATGATTCCAAAAAGTCCATTGCAGTTGTTATTTTGTTTCTCCTTGTGGTAATGTCTCTTATCGGAGTCAGTAATTGCATTCTATCACGAGTTGCTGCACAGGCTGCAAAACCGGATATTTGTTGAATTAACTTTTGATGTAATTTAACCGACTCTTTGGTCGCAAGGAATTGTCCATCATCGCCAGCAACACATCTTGCCAAGGATAATGCTCGTTTAGGTGAAAGACCTTCAACTTCGGCAATTCGACCTATATCGCCTGCTTTTAGATAGTCAATAGCAATTTGTTCTGAACCAAAATGATCTGTAATCTTCTTAGCTAATCTTTCTCCGACACCTGGCAATAAACTTAGCACCATATGACTAATTGTTTGTCATCGGCTTAAGAGAATAGTGCTTGAAAATTAGATTTCAGCATATTCTAAGTCCTTCTTCAGAATTACCATAATCTTGCATTGGGGCTTGGAATAAGTCATTGCATGTTCTCTTGACGATTGGCAAAGTCAGAGTAGCCTCATCCCAATCTATTGAATAGCCTCCTACTGAAGAGGAGGAAGGAACGTAATCTTGCCCAGTTTGAGTCATTAATATGGTAATTGATTCTCCTGCTGAAAGGAAAACATCCATTGGCATAAATTCCATGTATCCAGTTACTTCGACATAAGGAATCAATGCTAGTTGTCCATCACGACCACCAGCATGGAATCTGTAATCCATAACAGCATGGCCTAGTCTCATGCCATTATCATCTCTCATTTCCAAATAACCATGAGCGCCATTGAGAGTACTTGGGGTTACAGGAATGTGGAATGTCGGCATACCTGCAATGTAGATGTCTTCCTCGAATGGACCATATGTCATAGTAATGGTTGAGGCTGCAGAGATTGCGGCTCCATCAGGTGATAATTCAGCACCACTGATTACAAGATACTCAGTATCAAGTGCAGGATATGTTGATTCAAATCGCCATCCCCCTCTGTTATCTTGCATCTCAACACCCAAGGTTGGCTCTCTACCTTCGCCTTTCAAGTACCAATCAAACCAGTAAAGCATCTCATCAGCCCAATCCCATCTAAGCGTGTAAGGATAAGCCTCAGCCCCTTCACCAGAGCCTTGTGAACTATGACCTGAAACCCGGTCTGGATAATCATGAGCCCATTGTCCAGCAAGAGTCTTAACTTCAATTCCAGCCTCTTCCATGATTTGGTGAGTAGGGAATGCCATGTGAGGATCTACATTCCAATCCTGCATTCCTTGAATGATGTAAACTGAGCCTTGATAATTTTGAACTACTCTACCTAAGAATGAACGTTCGGTCCAGTAAGTATTTCCAGCAAATTCTACCATTCCTCCAGTTTGGTATGCTAGAGGCCCATTGACATATCCTTCAACATATCCTTCACACAGATTTTCTGAATCGCTAACATCACCATCGATACCAAATGAACCATAAACACCGTTATGCATTATAGCACCACGTGCTTCCATACTTCCATTTCTCCACATTAATTCGTGAACTCCAATCAAACCAGACATAGGAACTATTGTTGAAAGATACGGGTTACCAAATGTTGCTGCCTGCCAAGGTGTACTACCGTCGTAAGACTTACCAATCATACCAACTTTACCATTTGACCAAGGTTGCTCTCCAAGCCATGAAACTGCAGCATCTATTCCTCTTTGTTCATCAGTTCCCATCAAATCCATACAATGATTCGAGTTACCGGTGCCAAATACTGAGACTTGAGCAACACCATATCCATGAGGGACATAATTCTCGATTAAAAAGCGACCAAGACGGTCTGCAGGAGTAGTTGCGGAAACATCACCGTCATCATAGTAAGGTCCAACCTCTGAAATCACTGGAACTTTACATTCTTCGGAAAGATTACTGGCGGTGTAATCGCATCCTTCGATGACTGGAAGCCACAATCCAAGATGTACTTCAGCGCCACCAGTAATACCTGCACCACCATCTGCTGCCGTGATCGTTGGTACTGGCACGTAAATCGACTGAGCTTCACCTATCTCGTAAAGTCCCGGCATTGAAACACGGCTAAAAGAATCATTATCTTCATACTCAAGGTATGCTCTATTCCATGGCTCTGGATAAAAATCATCCTCATCATCCATCGAATCCATGGCTTCGTCTTCACCTAAGCAACCAGAAAGGCTTGCGCTAAGCATAACCAAAAGAATCAGCCATGGGCGGAAGTCCATGCTACAATGCCAACATCGTTAATTCTTGAACTCATCGCATTGATGAACAATGCTAATCATTCTGTTTTTTCTTGTTCTCGCTTTGCTAATTCTTCACGAACTTCATCCATGTCAAGACCTATTAGCATATTTACTAAATCACGAAGAGCGTCTTCAGGTAATGCACCTGGTTGCATAAAAACTCCAATTTCCTCTTTGAATGCGATTGTTGTAGGAATCGACCTAATATTGAATAAACGTCCAAGTTCTGGCTGAGCCTCGGTATCAATTTTTCCAAAAACCACATCTGGGAATTCTTCAGAGACCTTCTCATAAACTGGGCCATATGCCTTACAAGGCCCACCCCATTCAGCCCAAAAGTCGAGTATAACCAATTTATTCGATTCAATAGTTTCTGCAAACATAGGTTCTGAGATTTCTAAAGTAGCCATGAATCACTCCCTATCTATAGGGTCTATCATGTCATCGATACAAAAAACGGCGAGCCGTTTAATTCATGTGCTATACCATCGAGGCCACATAATGCGCAGACCCTTGGTGACCATAGCAATACTCGNAATAATGATTTTAGCNCCATGGTCTTTATCTGCTTCGTCACTCGATGACGACGAACAAAATATGGCTAATGGTAGAGCGGGTAACATCGTCATATCTGAACTACTTGTCAGCCCAAATAATTTGGTTTCAAACTCAACTTCANGTAACATGAATGTATACAATGCAACTGACTGGAATGGCGATGGAGATTATGGAAAATATAGTGACCAATTCATTGAAATTTGGAATTCCGGTGATGCAACTGTCGATGTATCTGATTGGATTTTATCCACTACAAGCGGTAGCCCTCCTTGTCAATTGGCTTGGAACACCAACATCTCTGCAGATGGAAGAATTGTTGTATTTAGAGCAGATTCGGATTTAGATCTTAGTTACTATGATGGTGAAACCGTTACTATTAGCGATGACTCGGGAAATGCCGTAAATACAATGACTTTCCCTGCATATGATTCGTCTTATGGTAAATCATATGTCGAAGATTCAAATGGCAATCTAGTAAAAGTCACTCCAACACCAGGTTGGGGACCTAATGATAATGGCACATATACAGTAGCACAAAATATCGTTAAATGTTTCAAAGTATCCAATACAGATTCCTCTCGAGCATTCCTTCTTCAAGGAAGAGTAGTTACTATGGAAAGCGAAACTGGCGTCATCAACCAAGGAAATGTAATGGTCAGAGATGGAAAGATAACTGGTGTTTGGTCCTCTGCTGACCAACCTCCTGCTGGTGTTGACTTCTCTAATGTACCAATAATCGAAACCGATGGAACAATTTATCCTGGTTTAATTGACTTGCACAACCATATGCATTACAATCATATTCCTTTGTGGGACTTCAATGTCCACCTAAACACAAACCAACGTTCTGAAGAAGGTGGCTACACCAATAGATACCAGTGGGGAGACAACTGGGATTATGGTCCAAGTATTACATGGATGAAGAACAATGTCCAAGACAGAGACCGATGGGATATGGGAAGTGAACAAATGAAATATGCTGAAGTTCAACTTGTAGCTGGTGGAGTTACCGCTGTTCAAGGCTCTCCAAGTTCAGGAACACAAGCATGGGATAGTATTCTTGCTCGTAATGTAGAACTGTATAATTTCGGACAAGATAATGTCCAAACATGTGCTGTTTGTTCTTGGAACGAAAACTCATACAATTCACAAGGAAAAATTGATGATATGGCTGATGGAGATCTAGAGGCTTGGTTTATTCACCTATCCGAAGGAGTAGATTCTTCAAGTAAGCAAGAATTTGATGATTTATTTGCCAAAGGACTGGTTCAAGAACAAACTATGGTTATTCATGGAACTGGACTTGACAGAAGTCAATTCGACAAGATGGCTGCGGTTAATGCTGACTTGATTTGGTCGCCTCTATCCAACTTACTTCTTTATGGCGACACAACAGATGTGGTCGAAGCAGATAATGCAGGAGTTAGAATTTCAATAGCCCCTGATTGGGGGCCTAGCGGTTCCAAGAGTAATCTACACGAATTAAAGACTGCAGATTTATGGAATACTGAAATTTTAAACAATCACTTCTCAAACTATGAATTAGCACAGATGGTTACTTCAAATCCTGCTGCTGCGACAGGTTGGAGTAACTTTGTTGGTCAAGTCAAAGCAGACCTATATGCTGATTTAGTAGTCATTGATACATTCCATGAAGACCCATATCGAAACTTGATTGAAGCAATAGATGCGGATATTAGCTTGACTGTTATACAAGGAAAAGCAGTATTTGGTGACGTTGATATTATGCAAGAACTACAAGGTGATGATTGGGAATACCTAAATGGAACTGATTTCCAAAAGGCCGTCGATATCACTTCAATGACTGAAGTCGATGGTTCTCAAACCTTCCAGGAAATAGAGTCTGGACTTGCAATGGCAATGCGTAATGAATTTGATGACATCAAAGCAAATTGGGCCGATGTCGATGGTATGAATGACGCTGACATCAATGCTTGGCTAGGAACAACATTTGATGGCGATTATAAAGATGAAGTAAATCACTTGAAGAATCTAACATTAGACCCTATTTACACAACTGGTGATGACCGTTACTTCGACGTAATCAACAGATCAAGCCATGCTAATTACCATATTGACCTAAGTAAATTATACGATAATTACTATGACATAGAAATGGTAAATGGTGATAGAGTAAATGTCAATGTTCAACTTCCTGATGATACAACATCCAACAACAATGGTGGCGGTAATACTGTCCTACCAGGACCTGATGATAACAGTGGAACTGATAATACTGATAACACAGACAATACTGATAATTCCAATACTAATCAAGAACCTAACGCACCTAGTAGTCAAAATGATGATGAATTTACTGATGAAAGTGAGGCTGAAGAAAATACTAAACGCCAATTGATGCTAATTTTAGCAGTAATAGTGATTGGAATGATGTTCGCTCTATTCATTGTTAGCAAAACCAGTGGTGATGATTTACTAGAATCTGGAGAAGCGGTAATAGAGAAGATGTGGGATGATGAAAATCCAGAACCTGAGGCAGAAGAGAATGTTAATGATTCAGCCGCTTCGGTCGAGGAAGATTCAACCAGCAGTGAAACTGTAGATACCAGTCAAAGTGATGAAACTAAGCAAAAGGTTGCTAATGCAATGAAGAGTGCTGGGCTTTCTGCTGTACGAATGTTTGCAAAGATTGACCAAACCTCGGATGGTTTTGTCTCTAGACGTGAACTTAGAACAGCGATTTCTGGAATTCTAAAAGGCAATATCAAGGTAAAGGATATCGATGCAATGATGACTACATTTGATGCAAATGGTGACGGGGTTATCAGTCTTGATGAGTTCCTCGCAGAGATGGAAGAAAAGCAATCATTTATTCCTAAACTTCCTGAATTGGCACCACCGCCAAAGAAAAAGTGATTGTAATCAGATTAAATCCCAAGTAGGGCCGTCCGCTGTATCTACAACTACGACTCCCATTTCTGTAAGTTGGTCTCTGATTTGGTCAGCCTTAGCCCAATCTTTAGAATCTCTAGCCTGCTTTCTTTCTAGTAATAAGTCTTCAACCTTAGAAGCAATTTGCTCTTTTCTTGGATCTTCTTCTGGTTCTAATAGAGCAAATTCCCGTGTCGGTAAGATTCCAAGAACCATGCCTGCAGTTTCCTCTAGCCACTCTACACTATAGTGAGCAAATGCATCTTTGTCTTTAGCATCAAGTCCACTCGATAATGTCTTTGAAATTTCTCTAACACCGCCAAGAACTTTAGCTACAGCTTCTCTGGAATTGAAATCATCATCCATGGCTTTAGCAAATCCTTCACCCATTTTCTCGAGCATTGCAAGTGATTTTGTCAATGGTTGAGATGAAGTTATATCAGGATTTGGAAGAGATACTGGCGACTTAGAAGTCATTGCTTTTAGTGAATCAATATAACATTCTAATACACGATTATAATTCCTTTCAGCATCTTTCAGAAGGGTTTCATTCATGTCGATTGGAGAACGATAATGGGCATTGATAAGTGCAAACCTCAATACCATCGCATCGATTTGTTGAAGAATATCTCTTATCGTCCAAAAGTTATCAAGTGATTTACTCATTTTCTCGCCATCGATATTGACAAATCCATTGTGCAACCAATGATGAACTACTGGACTGCATCCTGTATGACACTCGCCTTGGAAAATTTCTGCTTCATGATGTGGGAACCTAAGGTCATGACCGCCTCCATGAATGTCGAACTGAGCACCGAAATAATCCATCGACATAGCCGTACATTCGATGTGCCATCCAGGTCGGCCTGGACCCCAAGGAGAATCCCATGTCGGCTCTCCCGGCTTGGCTGACTTCCAAAGTGCGAAGTCCTTGTGATCCCTTTTACTCGAACCTGTTCCTTCTACTCTACCACCGGCACCTGAACGAACTGCCTCGATATTCTGTCCGGTTAACAGTCCATACTTCTCAGGTGCAGATTCTACGTGGAAATAAACTCCATCGTCGGCTTGGTAAGCATTTCCCTTGTCGATTAAGTCTTGAGTTATTCGAATCATATCATCGACATAATCAGTACATTTTGGATAATCATCCGCTCTTAGTATGTTTAACGCGTCCATATCTTCATAGTAAGCAGCAATATTTTCATCGACTAATTTACGCCAATCTCCTCCGATTTCATTAGCTCGATTGATAATTTTGTCATCAATATCTGTGAAATTTTGCACATAATGAACATCGAATCCAGAGAACTCAAGCCATCGGTGAATCAAATCAAATGCCAAGTAACAGCGTGCATGACCAAGGTGACACCTGTCATAGACAGTTACTCCACAGACATACATTGAAACCTTCCCAGGTTCCATAGTAGTGAAGTCTACTTTGTCTTTCCTGAGGGTATCGTATAGGCGTAATGGCATTCGACTCAATGCGTGGTGTTAGCCACCTCACTTGAAGGTTATACATGAGAGCGTCTAGGATTGGTTAAGGCGATTTATTTGAAGAATTTAGACTACGGGGTTAAAATCGGTTCAAGTGAATTTAGCGATCTAACAATCGCTCGAATCGCATGGTTATTACCCGCAATTACCGTTCCAATGGCTATGCTTGTGCATATCCTTTCAGGAAATCATAGAACATTTCCAATCTTTATTTCCGAAGCAGATTACCCTGGCTTAGAAAGGTGGATTTTCACAATTGGATTTTGTTGTGCAGGACTAATTCAGATGTTATTTGCCTACAGAATGTGGTATTCGATGAGAAATGACGGCCGAAGGAAACTAATGCATATCACCTTGATTTGTGGTTTATTTACTGGAGTGAATTTGATAATAATGTCATTTGCAAATATGTATGACTATCTTGCTTTACACGTATTAACAGCCTCAAATGTATTTCAAGGAGGAATGGTTTGGGCACTGATGGCCCATCTTTCGCTCCCTAATGCCAATGTAAAAGGAAAGAAAATTCGTATTAGGGGCATGATTATTTCTCTCATTTCATTCATAATTATGACTCAAAGTGTTATTCGAGCAGTCAAAGATTTAGAAAAATTTGGTCTTGAAGGGGATACTTTGTTTACATTAAATTCAATTCAACCAGCAATAAATGTAGCAGCATATGCCGAATATGGATTATTCATTGGTTTGATAATGGCATTATGCTCGTTTGAATTTGATATCAAAAATAAAATTCTTGACTCAGAGTAATGCATCTTTGAGAGAAATCAATTCCTTTGACATGTCAAATACTTTTGATTCTTCAACTGTCATATCGCCAAATTCAACCGCCTTAGATATCACTTCTATTGTTGCTTCTGGGTGATATTGCACCGTCCTAATATTTCTTGTAGGGTGTTTACAGGCTGCTATTGCACAGTGTTCTGAGGAAGCTATAACTTCCATTTCCCCGGCATCTATGACATGGTCTTGGTGAGTAAATAGTGCGTCTACTTTACTACCATCATCATAGTTAACCGAGGTGACAAATTGACTTTGATTATCTGCGCGAATTACTTGACCGCCAAGTGATGCCGCAATTATTTGATGGCCAAAACAAATTCCAATCAAAGGCACTTCGACTTCTTTGATCAGTGTAGCAACATCATCCATCCAAGGCTCCCATTGACTTACATTACGCCTAGAACCAGTGATTACAACGAAGTCGGCATCTATCGGTTTGTCCACTACCTTTCCAAAATCATATTTCACTCGCTTGCTAGTATGAGGCGACCAAAGATAAACGTCAGGATTCTNGAAATGAGAAATAATTTCTCTAACGCCTTCTTGACCAAATGCTTTTCTTTCTGCCAAAAGGTCGACGATTAGAAGTTTCATCTTATCACTCAAACTGCTTCAGAAGTCTCAGCAGGTTTTGCCTTCTTCGCTTCTATTACAGCGTCATTGGCTTTGATTTGTTCCCAAACTAATTCAGCGATATCTTTGACTTCCATTTCTGAACCGATTGCTGAAAGTCCGTCTGTAATCATTGTTGAACAGAATGGACAACCTACTGCTACAGTATCTGCGCCAGTCTGTGCCAGTTCTTTAGAACGAATTACATTGACACGGTCATATCCATCATCAACATGCTCTTCCATCCACATCTGAGCGCCACCAGCACCACAACAGAATGAGCTTTTTCCGGTTCTTTCGGTTTCAATATCAACACCACCAATCGCATTTCTCGGAGCATCTAATTCGCCACCAATACGGCCTAAATAGCACGGATCGTGATAGGTCACTTTACCATCATGAGATGGGTCTGGAAGTTTTCCTTCAACTTGTAAGTGATTGATTAACTGTGAATGATGCATGACTTCTATGTCTTCCCCACCGTAGTCCTTGTATTCCTTTCCAAGGGTGTGGAAACAGTGAGGACAAGAAGCAACGATTTTCTTTACTCCAATCTCTTCAAACGTAGCAAGATTGGTTTCTGCTAACATCTGGAAAAGATACTCGTTTCCTGCTCTTCTCGCAGCATCTCCACTACAGCCTTCTTGCATTCCAAGTATACCTACATCAAGGCCTGCTTCTTTCATTACACTAATCGTGTCTCTTGCGACTTTCTTGTTGCGCTCATCAAAGGATGCTGCACAACCTGCGAAGTAGATGTACTCGGCTGGCTCTCCAACCTTTATGTCGAGGTCAGAAGCCCAATCTCCACGCTCGTGTGAAGGTAGACCATATGGATTGGAGTCTGATTCTAAGTTTTCAATAGTTGCCATCAATGGCATGATTGTATCTTCGACCTTCTCATCGAATTCCATTCTTTCCATCATTAGATGTCTNCTAGAATCTGTTAGTTTAGGAACATGGTCGATGTATATTGGACAAGCCTCAACACATGCATGGCAAGTAGTACAAGCCCAAATGGAATCTTCACCAAACCTAGCAATCATGTCTTCTTCAGGGGTTTCACCGGCCATCAAAGTAGTATAGTTCTCATTGGCATAATTCCTAACATCGTGAATTATTTGCATAGGGTTTAGTGATTTACCCGATGCATATGCTGGACAGACGTCTTGACAACGAGCACAAGATGTACATGCCCATCCATCGATTAGGCTACGCCATGAAAAGTCAGTATAATTGACTGACCCAAATGATTCAATATCCAGTTCATCCAAAAGAACCGCCTTGCCGTCATCTCCGACTTGTAGAGGCTCCATGGTTGCCATTGGCCTCATGTCGTGGAAGAATACATTTGGAAAAGCCATGACTAAATGCATATGCTTTGAAACAGGAATCAAAAACAGGAAGGTCGATATTGCTATCATGTGCATCCAATAAGCACCGATTACCAAGGATGTTGTAGGTACGATCGTATTAGCAACCCATGCCCCAATCGGCTCCCATGTTGAAGAAACTCCTTCTTCTCCTGCCTCAACGAAGAATGAAGTTACTGTGATAGTCATTATCAGTAGAAGGATTACATTACCTTCAAGTTGAGACTTTCCTTTTAGTTTATCTGGGGTAAATACAACTCTTCTAAATAATGCAGCAACACATCCAATCAGTGCAATTGTATACCCAATCTCAACTATTAGGTTCCATGGCCCACGGGCGAAATCCGGCAATACATTATGAGAAAACCAGTTAGCTGTAGCAAGGTCAAACATATCTGTGGACAACATCAAAAATCCCCAGAACATAAGGACGTGGATTCCACCTGCAATTNTATCTTCAAGTACTCTCTTTTGACCTAGCCATCCAGTGATAACCTCAAGTATTCTCTTACCCCAGTTATCGAATCGATTATCAGATGAACCTTTCATAACTAAACGAGTGGCTTTGTAAACTTGATATCCAAAAAAACTCCCAGAGATCAAACCAAGTAGTGCCAGCAATACCCATCCAGGAACTGGTCCATAATCGATTAAAAGCGGGTGTTCCATAATACCACTTAGGCTGTGCCTAACCTCCCCACTTGTCTCATGGTATTGAAAGCACCGTTTAATTTCAATATTTTTGTGAAAAAACGACAAGGGATATGAAGCATCGACTCGTGGTCTGTATGAGGGGGAGAGATGCAACATATTACCGCAAGTGCTCCTGGCAAATGTATTCTATTTGGCGAACATGCTGTTGTTTACGGTCACCCAGCCGTTGCAGTAGCGATAGACCAACGAATAAATGTCAAAATTGAACTAACTAAATCTAGCACTCATGATTGGAAATTGGATGGTCTTATTTTTGACCCAAAAAAGCACCCTCATATCGAAGCGCTAAAACAACGATTATGGCCAACTAGCCTCAATGCTCCTCCATTATCAATTAATATCGAAGGACAAATTCCAACCGCTTCAGGACTTGGGTCTTCTGCTGCCCTTTCAGTCGCTGCAAGCGCTGCATTGCGTGCTGCAAGAGGAAGATGGTTGAATAATTCAATCAATTCACCAGAAAATTGGGCAGAAGGTTTCTCCAGCAGAATTGATGATACTGATGTACATTCCAATAATCAACCTAAGGATTCTATCAGAGAAGGCAAACTTGGCGAAAAGGTGAAATTTATCACAGGAAGTGATGCTGTCGATATCGATGAATGTGCTTTATTGGCTCATGCTGTGGAAGCAATAGCCCAAGGTGGAAGAGCATCACCAATGGACTCTTCGACTTGTAGCCATGGACATGTCGTAGTGCTAAGTGACAGTGTGGAAGAAGGAATTGAATGGCAATATTCAAGAAAATTAATCACTCCTGAAGGTGAAAGAGAATGGCAAATACATGCATTCAAACCACCGACAAATGAGGTATACTTAGTCATTGGAAATACAGGCATTCACGCCCCTACATCAAAACAGGTGGAGAAGGTTGCTTTGATGTTGAAAAATAATCCTGAAAGAATGAAAGAGATCGAAACGATCGGGATTATAGCAAAACGGGGGATAAAATCACTACTAAACGGAGATTATGAGTCTGTAGGCCGAGCGATGTCAGAAAATCAACTAATGCTTCAGAGCATCGGTGTATCCAGCCCTGAATTAGAATCGTTGATTCAGGCCGCAGCACCATCTTCGCTCGGTGCTAAATTAACTGGTGCTGGCGGTGGAGGGTGCATGGTCGCATTGACTAGAGACCCAAAAACAACAAGTGAGGCTATCGAACTTGCTGGTGGAAGAACAATAATTTCAAGTTTTGGCGCCAGAGGTTTAACCGTTGAAGAGGCTACTGAGACGCCTTTATGGATTAGTAGTTGAAGAAAACTGTATTATTTTTGATGCTTCTATTTATATACCTCTTATAAGTCGCTTATAATATGACAACAGATGAAGAACGTCTAACAGTAGTAAATGTAGTAGCAAGCACAAGAGTTGCAGAAGAACTTGACCTCCCGGATATCGCAATCCAATTGAATTGTGAGTACGAACCTGAACAATTCCCTGGTGTCGTTTACCGTGTAACTGACCCAAAATTAGCTATTCTAATGTTCCGCTCAGGCCGTGCAGTTTGTACTGGCGGTAAAGATGAAGACAATATCCACACTGGTATTGATAGAATGATCTCCGACCTTCGTGGTGCTGGAATCAAGACATGGGATCTAAAGGATGTAGAAATTGAAGTTCAAAACATGGTTGCAACATATGCTCTTCATTACCCTGAAGACTATGATGGAAACGACAAGTTCACTGGAGAACCACTTGCTGGAGTACCACGTAAGTTGAACCTAAACAATCTAACATTCCACCTACCTTTCGACAAGGTTGAATACGAACCAGAGCAATTCCCTGGCCTAATTTATCGATTAGATTACCCTAAGGTAGTCTGCCTAATTTTCGGCAGTGGAAAGATGGTAATTACTGGCGCTCGCGCTAAGGATGAAATCTTGGAAGCTGTAGAAATTATCAAGGACGAACTTGCAGACCTTCTGTGAGAATACTTTCACATCTATCATGCAATGCATGAGAGAAGTGTTCATGTTGTAGATGCAGTCTCGCCAATACATGCGGGAGACCCTTACGCGTCATTTGGTCGCGGTCACACTTGTGGTCTTCCTGTTCTTGACTACTTTATCTCCAGCGATTAGTTCGCTTGAATATGATTTAGAAAAGAAGGATTCGAGTAAGAGTTCTCCAAGTGTAGCAGATGTGCCAACTTGGCGTATTGGCGATAAGTGGAAATACGCTGGAACTTTTGACCCAACCCAATTGGTTGTCGATGCTGGAGTCTCTGCCACTGTTGGAGAAATCAATGGAGATGCAATCTCTGAAGTATTGGCAATCTCTGAACAGAATGTAAATGGAAAAAGTACAATGGTGTACACCCTTAGAACTTCGGCTAACTTCGATAAGTCCGGAGTTTCTCTTGACGGTTATACTGGAACTGCTGAAATTGAATTTTCACAAACCGAAATTCGTAGAGTTAGTGATTTGGCACTCATAACAAGCGATCTTGACCTATACATTGAATTCACTCCGAGTGGGATTAGTTTTCTTAAACAAGTTTTGGGAGACATTACAATATCAAATACATATAGTCCAGGAAGCGAGGATTATGATTTCCCCATTAGAGCAGATGAAAGATGGACTACTGTAGTAACATCATCATCTCAATGGTCTGGAGCAAGTGATTACATCACACCATTCCCCGTACCATCATCAGATACAAATTCCACAATCTATGAAGTCACCAATACTGGAACTCCAGTTAATGATTATGGCCAAGTCATAAATTATGGAGGGTGTGATGATTCTTTTGAGATAACTTCGTTTAACTCGGCTGGCGATGAAGAAGGATACACTTGGTACTGTCCTGCTGCAAAGAATTTTGCTTGGAAACATACTGAAGACGATGTTGGATTAACCATAGATTTCAAACTTAAGGAATATATTCCAAAAGATGCGAGTGGAGTGGATATTTATTCAAATCCTGGCACTCGAAATGAATGTATTTCAGTCGAGTTTGTCAATGACATCACTGCGCTTGATACTCCTACCGATGTATGGGTAAATGCTTCTTCATCACAAGGTTGTTTCTCAAATTCAGTTGGCAATGTTTTGGAAGTTCGTCATGAAGCAACAGGTTTTGCTCAACAGATTACAACAGCAACTAATGGTAGTGCTTGGACACAATTCGATATTGGAAGCGAAATTGATGACTCTTCAACCTCGATAGACTGGGCTAGCCACGGAATAGTTGCTAGAAGTACTTCTGGAGCGACTTTAGTTGGAGCTAATACCATTACTTTGGACGAAGAGTTGGTAGTTCTCGACTTATTTGCTGATTTTGAAAGAGCGGTAATTACTCGAACAAGGGATGGAGTGGACAAGGAATTGAACACCCTTTCTGGTTACAATGTCCTCCCCGGTGATGAGTTGAAAATCGAAGTAACTATTCAAAATAAAGGAATCACTTCAAGCCAGGCAACTGATCTAAGAATTTACCCTCCTAGTGGACAAAGTTTCGATTTACCATTACCTTCCCTTAGCACATATGAGACATTCAAGACGAATTTTACTTGGACTGTACCGGAATCTCAAGCGATAGGAGTCGTACCAGTCTCTTGGGAAGCGGACCCTAATGGCATCAATTCAGCAGATGCGAATGGAGATAATGATTACGCAATAATCGGTTTATATGTCGGCCGGCTTCCCACTCCTGTGGTGGTAGACGCAATGGCAAAAACCCTAGAAGAAGTATTCATAAATGCAAGTTCTAGTTTTGATGAAGATGGTGGAAATGTCACTTGTCAGTTTGAAATTCCATATGATGATGGAACTAGAACATGGGCATGGGAGAAAATACTCTCAGACAGTTGTATGACTAATTGGACTTGGACTGATGATGGTTCATATCCAATTATTGTAACAATTACCGATGAAGAACGTGATGAAACCCAAGTCACTCTATTTGCTGAAATTGAAAACCGCGCTCCTAAACTTGAGTTGCAAAGTCTGAGAAGTGAAGCGAGGGTTGAACACCCGATTACTCTATACGCATTTGCTAATGACTCTGATTCTGAAGATGTTTGGCCAGGAGTAGTGGATGTGTTTTGGCCAACAGCACAATGTCAAGAAGGATACTATACTCGAGTTTGTACAACAACTGCGCCTACTGAAGGATGGCACACATTTACTGCAATTGGAACTGATGACGATAGTTCAAAAACCACCGCTACAATCGATATAAAATTCGCTAATATTGCCCCACATAGCACAATAATCAATCTTTACAATGAGTCTGGAACGATTCTAAGTGATGAACAAAAGATCTGGCAATTAGATGAAGATCAAGTTGTTTTAGTTAAAGGTCAAGCGGAGGATTCAATCGATGATATTGACACACTATCGCATACATGGTGGCCTGATGATAAACAAGGTTCTCTAATTTATTTCCTTGAAGGACGAGTCACTCAGTATGAGATGAGTTGGCAAACATCAGGTCTTCACACCATTAGATTAGATGTCACTGACTCGGATGGGGCAACTAGCACTACTAATGAGAGATGGGTAAATATTCGAAATGTACCTCCAGTCATTCAGCCTCTAGATACTGTTCTGCCCCTAGCAGAAGGACAATCTATCACCATAATGGGCAACTCAACAGATACCATTAGTGACATTTCATCATTGGTCAAATGTTGGGACGTTGACCCGGGAATAGATAGTGATTCACAAGGTGGTGCGAGTGATGATTGTGACATAGTTGGCGACGAATTAAATTATGCTTGGAATAGAAGTGGCTCGCATACAATTGTCTATCACGTAACCGATGACGATGGCGCAACCAGTAGTGAAGTATTAACTATTGAAGTGATTAATATTCCACCGATTGTTAGACTTCAAAAATCTAGTTGTATTGCATATGAAAAGTGTATTCTCGATGCAAGAGCGACCATCGATTCACTAAATGACATTGAAGATTTAACCATAGCTTGGGATTTAGATATCTCCAAAGATAGTAATGGAGATGGGGTTAAGGATAATGATGCGGATCTAATCGGCAATAGAGTTGAACATATTTTCAAGCAAGAAGGTCAAATTACCATTAAAGCGATGGCTTGGGATGAAGACCCTGAAAGGCCGGGTATGGCTACGATTACAATCGATGTTTCACCACCAGATCGAAATGCTATCGAACAAGTAAGTTCACTTCTTGCCGGCGAGGAAGCAAATCCTCTTGCTCAAGTTGCCCTAATTATCGTAATTATCTTGCTCCTTGTGGCAGTATCAAGAAGAAGAAATGCTTCTGCTCAAACTAAAACTTGGCAACGAGATGGTCTTGATGATGAATTTGACACAGATGCGCAATTACAGAAATCACAAGAAAAAAGGCCTGCTGCTCCGCCTCCTGGATTTGTATTTGACCAAGCAATGCAACAAGCGCCGTCTGATTCAAATCAAAATGGAGATATATCAGTGGATGAATTACTTGAAGGCCCACCAATTCCGGAAGATGGCCTACCTGCTGGATGGACTGCTGAACAATGGCAATATTATGGCCATGAATGGCTTAAGGGCCAATAACTGTATATCGGTAATTTACAAGAATGCGTTTCTATCAAGTAGGAGAACGTTATCGCAGAGTCATGCTTAAACAACGTAGTTTGGCTTTAATTCTAATTTTATTATTGATGACAATGCCTTGGATGGCAATGTTGGATACTGAAAAAGATGAATTGAAAGAGAATAATATTCAAAGCAGTGGCACCTTGAATGGATGGCCTGATGTACCTACTTGGAGAATTGGAGACAAGTATACTTATGAAACTCAATTCGATGTACAGCAATTGATTCAACAAGCAAATGTTTCTGCTTCACTAAATACTCTAACTGGAGATACAGTTTACGAAGTCGTCGATATATTATTTATCACGATCGACGGTGTTCAGACATTGGCCTATAAAATGGACGTAGAGGGTGATTTCACCTCAGGAAGTAGTGGTGCAACTCTTGAAGGAGTTTCTGGAACTTTAGACATTGAATATTCTGGTGAAGATTTGGTTAGGGTTCGTGACCTTGCTGTAATTAACAGTGAATTTACTCTAGATGTCTCTTTTGACCCATTTAATTTTGCATTCCTAAGACAAGAAGTTGGAGTAATTACATTTGATACATCATACGAACCTGCCAAAGAAAAGTATGATTTCCCACTTCACACTGGCGACCAGTGGTATATGGGATTCATGGCAAGTACCGATGTTTCTGGTTCATCAGATTTTTTTGACCCTTCTGAATTTGATAATGCTGGTTATGAAAACAATAGTTGGCAAATTACATCAAATGGAGTACCTACCGAGGATAATAAAAATATCAAGTACTCTGGTTGTGATGATTCATACAAAATCAATGAATGGAATGCAACTGGAGTAAGTCAAGGCTTCAATTGGTATTGTCCTGCTGTAAGATATAATTCTTGGATGAGAGTTAGTAATGCTGCTGGATTCACTATCGATTGGCTATTGAAGAGTTACCAGCCAGCCCAATCATCTGGAGTTGTTGCCGGTTCTGACCCAGGCACACGTGATTTAGAAATTGAAATCGGACTACAAAGTATTGCTACTCTGCCCGATGCTGAGCAAGCAATTACAATTGATTATGGAGGCCAACAAAATAATCCTCAGACAAATACAAACCTGCAGTTGAGATATGAAATGGCTGGTACTTTACTCAATCCAACAACTGATTCTAATGGACAAGCAACTGAGATGCTAAATTCCTCCAACGTTCGAGATACAACAAATTCTAGTGATGATTATACAAGTAATGGACTGATTGTTTGGGACCCAGCTACTGAAATTATAGGTGCTGCAACAATTGTTATTGATTTGTCTTTGACTCCTGTTGATCTCATTGCTCAGGCTGACGCAATTATTGTCACTCGAATCCGTGACGGTAATTCTCAAATCTTGACTAAATCGATAGGTTATAATTCACTTCCTGGAGACCTACTGTCATTCTCTATACCTACTCAGAATCGTGGTTTACTCAGTTCACCGACTACAGAAGTAGAAATTATTACTCCTGATGGAACCTCAATTAGAGAACCTGTACCTTCAATTCCATCATATGGTGAAGCAAGAGTTGTTGTTAACTGGACTGTCCCAGCAGCGGCTTCTATTGGTATTCAAACGATGTCAATTACAGTTGACCCTGATGAAACCGTTACTGAAGATGGTAATAGAAGCAATAATTATGCCGAAGTTGAGATATTTGTTGGAAGGGTTCCAACGGCTCAAATTACAGTAACTGATGGTGTTTATACCTTTGAAAATGTGACATTAGATGCTAGCGCAAGTTTTGATGAAGATGGTGGAGACGTAGAATGTCGGTTCGTAATTACGAAGCCAACGGCTGGCGGAAGCGGAATTACTACGACTATCGAAAATATTGATTCTGAGGACTGTTGGACTCAATTTAACTGGAGTGACGGAGGAATTTGGGGTATACAATTAATCGTAACTGATGATGAATTAGATGTTGATATCATTGATATTACTGCAGAAGTTTTCAATCGTGATCCTTACATCAATTTGACTCTCCTCGATAGTTTTGGTAATTCAATAAATAGTATTGGAGTCGGTCAATTTGTAAAGGCTGATGCGTCCGATAGCGGCGATTTAGATTTCAATGACCCCGAAGGATTTACGGTTGTCGAAATTTCTTGGCCAGGATTAAATTGTCAAGAAGGAACTACTCAAGAAACATGTACATTTTTGGTTAACGAAGAAGGAATGATGAATATAACGGCAGTTGCTGAAGATGATGATGGAGCAACTACAACTGTTTCTACAACTCTTGAGGTCCTAAACGTCGCACCGACTCTGGCACTACCTGAATTATGGTATGGCGGTCAAAATCAATCAACAGATTCAATGGGATATTGGAATTTATATGAAGACGAAACCGCACTACTGCGTATTGTAGCAGACGATACACCTCTAGACAAAGATACTCTAATCATTGAATGGATGCCTTCAGACAGAGATATGAATTGGACTGAAAGTACTGTTGGTCCTTCTTCCACCGCAACAGTTTCTTGGCCAGACTCTGGGCTACACAATATCTCAGTTGTTGCATATGATAATGACAACTCACAATCTCAAATAAGAACTGGAATTGTTAATATCACAAATGTACCGCCTACTATTGAAAGTCTAGGTTCAACTCAACCCATATTCGAAGATGATGACATTACCTTTACTGCTGTGGTTTCTGATACTGCTTCAGATGTTGATTCACTAATCGTCTGTTGGGATTTAAGCCCAATGGTAGACGGCGACAGTGATGGAGTCAGTGACAATGATTGTGATGAAACTGGTTTAGAATTAACCGCATCATGGCCTAACATGGGAATTAGACAAATTACTGCAACTGTAACAGATGATGATGGTGCAAGTGCATCAACTTCAGTCAATGTAAGCGTTCTAAATATTTCACCAAAGTCAAAGATAACCAATGAAACAGATGTTCTAGCACTAAATGAAGGTGATAATGTAACTCTATCTGGAATCACATCTACCGAGACACCTAGTGATAAATTGAACTTGATTTATGCATGGGATAGCGATCATTTAGATTCTGACTTGGATGGCGAAAATACTGGAGAAGTTGATTTCTACGGAGTAGAATACACCATTGAAGACCTTCCAGCAGGAAATTGGATAGTTACCCTAACTGTAACTGATGATGATGGTGAAAGTACTTCATCAACTATCGAATTGAGTGTTGCAGAAAAGCCAGCAGATAATTTCCTTGAATCAATTACAGATACTGTAGGAGGAGTTGGTAGTGTAGTTATAATCATACTACTGATAGTAGTAGTTGGACTCGCAGCATTCCTTCTATTGACAAGGAATTCAGAACCTGTTAATGACAAGTATTCCGACTTAAACCTTGGAATTGAAGCTCAGGTTAGTCAGTTTAGCGAACCAATTCCTGCTCAAACATATCAACAAACCGAATATGGGGCCTATGACCAAACGGCGAGTCAATCCGTGGCTCAAGACCCATATGCTGCATATAATCCAGCACCAACTCAAGCGGTTGCTCAAGACCCATATGCTGCTTACAATCCAGCACCTACTCAACCAGTCGCCCCACAGCCTGTTGAAGTACAACCTGCCACACCTCAAGCACCGCCACTTCCAGCAACAGGTCTTCCTCAAGGATGGACTATGGAACAATGGCAACATTATGGCGCTCAATACTTAGCCGCACAAAACACCGCTCCGGCTCCAGTTCAACCAACAATTACAGATACTAGACCTGCAACTGCAAACTCAAATCTGACAGATTTACTTGATGATTTGGACTTGTGATGTGAGAATTAATGGCAAACTTGTGGCATTTTTTCGGACTACCTGACCCAGAAGGCCCTAATAATTCAAAGAAAAAAAGTAAGGCTAAATCTGCTAAGCCACAAGAGGACTTGAACCAACAAACATTAATTCCTTTAGCTGAACCAGCACTGCAAATATCAACTCCTACTGCAACACTAGAAACCGAACAAACAACACCTTCCAAAGAAAATAATCTGGTCGCTGTACCTTTAGGTTGGAAAGGCCCTGTTTCAGCAGATGGCGAACCTTTTCATGATTTGGGAGTAACTAACTCAGCAAGACGTTCGTTCCCATCTAGAGCTTTAAGGTATGTCGCTCCAGATGATAAAAAAAGAATTCCAACACGTGGCATTGGTCAACGAATTTCAACTGGAGATACTGTAATTGTAGACTTACGTAGCCTAGTTCACATGGATGCACATCAAAATGCTTGTAGAAGAGAACTCAAGATGATGTGTGAAGAGATCGGTGTTGAAGTTTTTGCTTTGGACGCTGAAGACAAGTTATTGATGATTCCTGGCTGTGATGTAATTGTCGATAGAGGAAGTAATCATTTAGGGCTAAATCCATTAATGTAAATTCTCTTTGTCGGCCATTTTCTTAAAAACCGCAATGATTCTCCGTGTTTATGGGGGAGAATCCGGGCAAAGTGATTCTCAACAAAATGACTGGGAATTATATTTCTCATTTCATGTCTTCAGGGCTAATGGTTCTACTATTCTTATTAGCAGTCTCTTGGTTGTCATACTCCACTTCTGATTACTCATTTAGACAAGATAATTATCAAGTAGAAATTGCATATATTTTGACATCGCTTATTTCTCTTGGATGGATGATGTCGATGGTGGTCGGAATTTCGTTCGACCTATTTCCATTAACTCATAATCTTGATTCATATAATCAAACACATTCAACACATTATCTATTCATTAACATAGTTGGACAATTATTGATAATCGTTGGTATTTTCTCGAATAACCTCCAATTATTATTTGAAATGAGTACTATTGGAATGGTACTTCTTTGTTGGGGAGTTTTGAGCATTGCATGGCCTAGTTGGAAATTACATAAAAATTCAAAAGAAGAAAATATCAATTGTGGAAATGTCGCATTAATTCCTTCACTTCTCGTTCCTGTTTCTTCGTTAATAGTTCTGGCTTGCTGGATTTTTAGACAAAAAACTGGATTTTTAGAATTTGGACTTGCATTCAATGTTGTTGTTATGATGGGGACGATAACATTGAGTTTGATCTTAGCACATTTCAATCGAAGATTAAGTTGGGATGTTGTTAAATTCAGTAATTTCCGCCCGGCCGTTTCGATATATCTAGGTCTTGCAGTAGTACATTCTTTTGCTTCGATGTGGCATGCTCGTGGAGATATTAGCCAGACTATTTTTGAGTACTCATTAGCGGCGCCACTGTTGTGGGGATTTATCTCTACTAGACCAATTAAGACTATTCGAAATGCAGTAGGTCCTCTGCAAAAACCTCATTCAAGACTTATTGGAACTGCTCAATGGTTTTTCTTGGTTACTGGAGTAATGGCAATTATTCCAGACTTTTACCCTGGTAAATTCACTAATATCACATATGTTGGATTTATGTTTTCATGTGCAGTACTATCTACTTGGGGTTCAGGAATATATCTCCATCAAGATCACTTGCACAAATCGATTCATAATCGCCCGGGCCTATGGTCAATAATAATAGTCAATACAATTGGGATGCTATCTTTATTCCTCATCGGATTTGAAGTCACGGTTTTTGGCGAATATTCGGATTTAGTATATTTCTTTATGAGAAGTATAGCACTGGGATTGATGATCATATTCATATTCATATTATTGATTCGAGACCTTTTCTTTTCAATGGATACTTGGCATCGAATCCCGATGTCTATGGATAGATATGCTTCATGAAAATTCTTTAGAAATTTCCATAATAGCGTCCATTGCACTCTCTGCAATACCAAGAACTGTTGATTCTCCCCCGTCTATCAAAGATGCGAAATTCGACATTTCTCCTGCTAAATCATAACCACCTGCTTTACCCTTCCAAGAACCATTCAGTACCAATTCAACCAACTCTTCATCTGTTAACTGCTGAAACTCTACTATTGATGAATCGGTGTAAAATGTCCACNTCCCTGAGAAATATATTCCTGTTGAGCTCCAAACTCTGTGTCTTCTGCCCGAAAGTCGATGTAACATCATTGCAGCCTCAACTTCATCTTTCGGCTTGCCAAGGGCGACCTTGTCGANATCTGGATCTGCCAACATTGTATCACTGACAATGATTAANTCATAGCCGTCTAAATTTTTTATAGCATCTGCTTTTTTCTTAGAAATCTGAAGAACTTGTTCTGCTACTTCAACATCTTCAGCACTCTCATCAACACCGATAAGTGCTTCACAGACCAGATTTGGAAATAATTCGGTTATCATTTGTTGGCGACGACTGGAAGCAGAGGCAAGCCAAACTCTTAGCATGATTCGCCATAGTGTTACAATTATGTTTCTTTCCTTTAAAATTGAAAATAAATGAGACANATTCAAGTGATAGNTGGTANTGGANTAACNGGTGCCAGNATGAGNGANATCCAAAGAATCCCAACCCACATTGAAGGNTTAGACGAGAATATGCAAGGTGGAATTCCACAAGGTCATATCTGTTTGGTAGCTGGCGCTTCTGGTGCAATGAAATCCAGTCTTACCTTCTCAATGCTATACAATGCAGTACTTTACGGAGAAACAAGTGGAATTTATGTGACACTTGAACAGGGCAAAGATTCGCTTCGTGCTCACATGAGTAATATGGGGATGAATGTCGATGACCCGCGTGTAAGAAACAGAATTGCTATCATCGATTTAGTTGACTTACGTGTCCAATTAGATGAGCAAGGAATGAGTAACCGTGTTGACTGGATGGGGCAACTAATCAAGCAACTAACATCATATCGTCAATCAATTGGCTTTGAACTTCTTGTATTCGATTCACTTGGAGCATTCTTCACCTTGACTAAGATGGAAAACCCTCGTGATGAAATATTCAGACTCTTTGAGGCTGTTAGAAGACTCGAATTAACCTCTTTCTTTATCTGTGAAATGACCGGTGAAGACCACAAGCAATTCGGAGAATATGGGATTGAAGATTATCTTGCAGACGGTGTTGTCCACTTGGTCATGGAGAGAAGCGGCGATGAGGTCAATAGAAAGATGAGTGTCATCAAAATGCGACATACAAATCACATGCTTGGTTACAAACCATTTACATGGAAACCTGATGAACAAAGATTCACAACTCTGTGATCATTCTACTGTGACAGATTTTGCTAGATTACGTGGTCTATCAACATCGCAACCAAGTTCCAGTGCAGCATGGTATGCAATCAATTGAAGAGGAACTACTGTCAGTATTGGCGATAGGTCAGGGTGTACATTTGGAATTGCAATATTTATGTCTCCTTCCTCACTAATATTATCTCCTTCTTCATGAATTAGAATTATCTTTGCACCTCGTGCCTTACATTCTTGAATTGCTGAGACTGTCTTTTGCTTGACATGGTCATTTGGAGCTATGAAAATAACTGGACTACCCTCTTCAAGTAAAGCAATAGGGCCATGTTTCATTTCCCCTGCAGGGTAAGCCAAACATGGGATATAAGCAACTTCCATTAATTTTAACGCGCCCTCTTTAGCAACCGGTGCAGAGATTCCTCTACCCAAGAATAAGACGCTCTTTGCATCCTTTACCGCATTAACTGCTTCCATAATCGGTCCTTGATTCTCCAAGTATTCTTCAATCAAATGAGGAATCTGTTGAAGTCCTTGAATTAGTTTCTGCCCTCTCTCCTTACTTATTGAACGAGAACGACCTACTTGTATTGCAAACATTGTCAAAGCAGCGACCATGTTTGAAAATGCCTTTGTTGATGCTACTGCTTGTTCTGGGCCAGAATGGATATACACACCTTGTCCACATTGCCTTGCAATTGTTGAACCAACAACATTGATAATTCCATGGACTTGCCCACCTTTGAGTTGTATTTCTTTTACTGCCGATAGTGTATCTGCGGTTTCTCCTGATTGAGATACTGCAAAATGAAGTGCTTGAGGATCTATTACAGGGTCATTGGTCCTAAACTCACTCGAGATATGAGCAACTGCTGGAACTCTAGCCAATGACTCAATCAGTATTTGGCCGATTTCTGCAGCATGCATNGCAGTTCCACAACCAAGTAATCGAACATGTGGTAGTTTTGATAATTCTAGAGGCGATAATTTCAACCCACCAAGTCGGCCATTACCCCTAACGCGGTCTAGTCTGCCACTGATACAATGACGAAGCGCATCGGGCTGCTCAAATATTTCTTTCAACATGAAATGTGGGAAGTCGCCCATCTCAGCTTCTCCCCATTCATCTTCAAGAACAGTAATGTTGGCTTCCTTATTGCTCCCAGTCAAAGAACTCATAACGATAGAATCTGAAGTCAATGTTGCAATATCTCCATCTTCCAAAAATACCACTCTTTGTGTATGGGTTGTCAATGCATGCTGGTCACTTGAAATAAACATCTCATTATCACCTTTGCCGATAATCAGTGGTGAGCCATTTCTTGCGCATACCATGACATCATGATGGAGGAAAATAGCACAAATTCCCCATGTCCCATGTAATTTTGAAATCGTTCGGTGCATTGCTGCTGTTGGGTTATTATCTCTAGATAATTCATAATCGAGTATGTGAGCAATTGTTTCCGAATCTGTTTCACTACTGAGAGAAATTCCTTTCCTTTCGAGTAATGTCCTAAGGGTACGTGAATTTTCAATAATTCCATTGTGAACTATTATCACATCGCCAGATACTGATGCATGTGGATGTGCGTTTTCATCAGAAACTACTCCATGAGTTGCCCACCTTGTGTGGGCGATACCTACATTGCCTGGAATATTACTAGGGAGTATTGATTGTAATTCTGAAACTTTACCGACTTTCTTGTACACTGAAAAAGATTCGTTTTTAACTGCTATCCCAGCAGAGTCGTAGCCTCGATATTCTAGGCGTCTAAGTCCTTCAACCAAAATTGGTGTCGCTAATTTAGCACCCATATAAGCAAAAATTCCACACATTTATTTCACCTATAGATTTACAACCGATGAACAAATTGGACAGTTTGTTTTTCTCAGCATCATGTCTTTGACTGTGAATTTAGCGGAACACTCAGTACAACTGACTTCACGCTGAGGTGTCGGCATTCCGGCAATTGGAGGAAGGTTGCCTAGTGGAGGTAATACTCCATCGCTACCTACTGGTGGTAGAGCCGGAAGTGTGGGCAAGTCAAGTTCTGCATCTAAAGGAGGAAGTGTTGCATCTAATGGTGGCAAATTCGCAACACTGGGAGGGTTGGATAATATCTTTTCAGTAATCTCAGCGATCTCTCTTTGTTGTTTACGCTTCATTCTACGATCTAATCGACTATTTCCTTGGCCGGATTCCGCCTTTGTCTCAAGGTCCTCTGCAAGAGTTGTCTCTTTATCTTCTTTCAATTCATTCTCAGGTTTAATTTCAATCGATGATTGAACTACTAATTCCTCTGAATCTAGGTTTATTGCTAATTCGCCATCATCATCTTCAATGTCTACCATGATTTCAACACCATCGTCATCAACTTGACTTTGGATGATTAATTCTTCTTCTTTTTCTCGACGAAGTGAACGTACTGAAATCACTAATCCAGCCAATAATATGACCATAACAAATACTGATACTCCAAGGATTATTTTTTGGGTTTGTCTATCACCTGGCAATGGCGCAAGTAGTGAATCTATGAAGGACTTTGAAGAATCTGGAACCTCTTCTGCTTCAAGAGATGCTACGCTTCGTAATGAAAGAACACCACTACTGGAAGATAATACGATTATTCCATCTTGACCTAATCCAGCATAACCTAAAATAAATCCTTCAGAGATCATATTCGACATTGCAAATTCCATACCATTGCCGCTATCACTCACCGTCCCATACCTGGTCATTGGCCCGTAAACATTGATTTCATCAAATAGTACACGAATGTTATCTCCATCTGAATTAAGTTGTAAATTATTAGCACCTTGTGCATCAAAGTAAGATGGCTCGTCTACAGACCAAGCATTATCTGTAACTGCATACGCTATTTTTGATGAGGAACCGCTACCCTCAATCCAAGAAGCAATCAAAATATCTCTGTCATTTTCTTGAATGGTCTCTAGTTGAGCGTGGCTAGCATCATCGCCAACTGAATATTGGAATGACCATGAAGACATCCACTCTTTACCATGAGCATACATCAATCCAACTCTCTCAATTCCTGAAACATCATCTCGTATTTCCTGGTATAGAATATGTAAATTCTCATCACCCAGTGAGATTGCTAAAGAATCTCCTTCTGATGGTTTGATATCAATATTGTATAGGACATTACTGAGGCTCCAAGAACTTTCTACTTGTGGGGTATCAGAAATCATGACAAAAATCGAGGTAGAATCTTGCCAAGAACCGCCAGTTGCAATATCTCTGTGGTATCCGGCGAGAACCATTCTTTCATCATTTTGAGTAAGAGCGAGCCCCCAATACCTTCCTTCTGAAAGTTTGATTGGAGTCATGTGGCTTTGAATCGAAGTTGTTTCTCCTGAACTTGTAATGGAAGTCATAGAAATATCAGTTAATAGATAACCGGATTGGCTTAATTTATTTTCAGTCCAAGCTGCTTGTACAAGTCCATTTTCCGTCTTCAATACCGCCAATTCACCAGCCCAAGAATCTGCTAGTTTGACTTGACCTGGAACTGACAAAGAATCGGTGATAGTCCTAACATGTAATTCTCCATCCAAAGTAGTGAATAACAGTCCACCTTCATCCAACCCAACAAAATCCAAAATTATTTCATTGGAAATTAAATTTAATCTGACTGGTGAACCAATATTTACATTATCAACTACAACACTAAAGAAGTGTTGATTAAACTCAGATTCAACGCCATCTCCTTGTAGTTCTGCTCTAAATTGAGTACTTCCAAGAATTGAGCTTGATTCATTGATTACAAATGTTACTTCTTCATAACCTGAACTAGATTGCGAACCAGCAATTTGTAGAATCATCTCTTCTCCAACTTTAGTCCAATCACCGTCTTTCATATACAACTTCATCATCAAGTTATTAGCATCGGTTTGCCCCAAATTATCAACTCTTACATTGATGTTGTAAGATATATCAGGCGCCGGTATAGCAGGGAAGGTTTTCACTGCACCTGCCATGAATCTAAGTGTTGGTTCTACCGGCCTTTCCGTGACTTCGAAATTGAATGAATAGGTATTGTCATCTCTTTTTATATCAGAGTGAATATTTGATGGATCTATGCTAATTATTACTTCATGAACACCTACTTCAGTTGCCCACCAGTACAGGGTTATTTCTCGAGAATCTCCTTCTTTGAGTGAGCCAATGGTCGCCTCAGAAGGGTAAATCTCTGAATCACTACCAGGCGCATCGAGTCTAACAAATACATCGTTGACATCAAGGTCTCCAACATTGGCGATAGTGAAGTCTACAGTTAATGCAGAACCTGCAACTGCAGATTGCATTGGCAAACCAACTTCATCTTTAATTTCAACAACTCCTGTAAAAATAAAGTCTGGAGCAGCGGGTTGATTATCAATGGTGAAGGTTCTTCTTACATCATCTGTCTTGAGACCACTCTCGTTAACCATTCTAAAACTCAATCGAGTTGAACCATCAGGTACTTCTCTTGAATCCCAACTAAAAGACCAATCTTGATTTCCGACTTCTAATTCTGGTAAACTCATTGCAAATTCCCAATCGCCACTATCTATCTTGAATTCAATGTAGTCGTGCTCAACGCCTTCTACTGTTCCAGAAAAGTCTACATTGCCTTGAAGAGAAGTACCTACTACTGGACTGGCAAGGGTAATTCCCATTCTTGCCAAATTAATTACTCGGAAATCTATAGCCGATTCAGCCTCAGTTTCAGTATCAACCGCTCTAACACTCACAAGAACATAATCCTCATCCAATTCTATCCAATCAGATTTAATTGTCACGTCAAGAGACCATTCATCAACATCTCCTCCTGCAATTGTCCATGGTTTGAGTTCCTTAGTATTACCAGACTCTAGATGTTGAACAATATTAACTTGAATTTGATCATACTCGACGCCTTCTGGTACATTTGTAGTTCCAGAGATGGTCACTCTGTTACCTTCCATCCACCATGAACCATTGGTTGGCTGGGAGATATCTACGTGGTCACCAGAACCATTTCCAGTAGGAGGTGGTGCTATAACGCCTCCTTCCAGTGGCGTACATGGTTTGTTGAGAGCCATATCTATAGCGCAAGATGCATCGATTAATCCAAAGCCCCATTTATCGTTCCATCGATTTGAAACAGATGTTTCAGATGCTTTATCTTGTTGAATCTCTGAAGAATTACGAATTATATCTCTAATTTCCAAAGCATCTAATGATGGGTTTGCTTCAATAACAGTTGCAACAACTCCAGATGCAATAGGGGTTGCCATACTCGTTCCATCTTTCTCATCATAATCAGAATCTGCTTCAGGTCTAGGGGCCCCAGGTATCGAAGTACCAGTGGCCGCAGTTGCAGATATTATGTTTGAACCAAATGAGGCGATATCGGGTTTCAATTCATCCCAATCATCATCGTCACCGTCGCTTAGACGTGGCCCGAAGTTTGAGTAACTGGCTATTCCGTCATCTGTACGATTAACTGTACCAAAATCACTCGCTGCTGCAACCGATAATCCATAATCTGCACTTGCTGGAGAAGGAACTCTCTTAGTACCATCATTACCCATGGCAATTACACAAACTATATTCTGATCAATTGTTGCATTATTGACCAATCTTGCTTCTGTCCCTGTTCCATTATCTCCTTCATCCCCTGGATTAAGAGGTGATGATACTGAACCGAATGACATTGAGCCTATTTGAATTCCATCAACTGAAGAATTATGCCCCCAGTCCTTATTTGCGTTATTTATCATCCATTGAATACCATTTAGCGAATATTGTGAATTTGTACCGCCTGCATCTGTTAGAACTTTGATGTCGACAAGGTAAGCCCCTGGCGCAGTTCCAGTATGTACTCTTGAGGCATCTCCTGTTCCCAGTGCTGAACCAGCAACGTGAGTCCCATGACCTTGTCCATCATCAGGGTCTTGGGTTCCATCAGGATTAGATGCTGTAGATGTTGCATCATAGCCCCCAACCCATTTATGGTCGTCATATGAAGTAGGATTATCCGCATCCGGCTCATCGTCAATGTCATCAAAATCATTTAGTGAACGATGTTCATTATCGACGCCCGTGTCCAATATTGCAATTACGACACCATCGCCTGTATAATCACGTTCATATGCCGAAGCGGAATAAACATCTGAAGGATAAGACCGAGTGGCCTTGGAAGCGATATTGTTGAAAGGAATCATAACATTCTGCATCTCGATTACAACTACTCCTTCTAGATGATAAATATCCATTAAAGCGCTAACTGGTACTTTGTCAATCACTATCGAATCAACGCTATCAAGGGTTTGAAACCAAGCATCATTTTCTTGACCAATCCATGAGTGGCTCCTTAGAACTTGTTCTAATTCATCCGCTTCTGCTTGCCCAGGATGCCATGCATAGTCAACAACAATAGCTACTGTTTTTCTTCCATCTTCACCGATTATAGATGTTGGAGAAATTGATTCTTGGCCTGCCAAAACTCTCTGTAATCGATCGTCCATTCCATTCCAATCTAAATCAGGACCATAAGAAAGCCACCATTCATTCGCCTCAGAGGCTGGTTGTGTTGTTCTTAAATCGGTTCTAAGAGGCCTTTCACAGAGGTCTTCACCACACATCAAAGGAGGTAATCCTTCAACCAAAATTGGACTCTCGTGTGTCTTTTGAGTCACTTCTATAACTTGGTCATTGGAATTAGCATTAACTCCAAATGAAGACATGTCAGAAACTAAAAAAATCATCACGATTAGAAATGCAGTACGTTGCATTTTCGCGCCATTGAGTGTGCGATTCATTTCCTTCCCCATTGCGTGGAGCATGGTTCATGCTTTGAGGGTATCCTTTGAATGTTCACTCCCCAGCCCCTTTAGGGGCTTGGGAGAATTTTTGATTTTAAGGCCAGTTAAAATGCTCAGGTTCAACAGAACACTGCATGTGAGGGCCATCAAAACGTTCGATGACGCCTATTTTATTTTCACACACAGGACAAGTGGTTCTATCAGCGATATGCTCCATCCAAGCAATGCGTGTTTCCGGCTCATCACTTGAATCCAATAGGCTTTTCATGGCCTCTCTAAGACTCTTTGGAATTTCGAAACCTCCCGCTGACCAAGGATCTTCTACAGCGTCCAATTTCTTCATCGATTTCTTCATTCGCCTCTGCTTAGCAAATACTTCAGGAGATGAAGATGGACCCCCATCTTCAACCCCGAGCGGAGTTGGTCCTCCTTTAGCGATTAGAGGTAGCATCACATAACATAGAATAAAACCGCCTAAGTGCGCCATATGAGCAACATCACTCGGCCTAGATAATCCATAATTAGAATATGCTCTAAATACCTCTATTGCGAAGTAAAAAAGGGCGAGATAAATGACTGGCCACTTCCTAATTAAAATCAAAGGAAACGGAATTTCATCCTTAGGCCAACCTGCAAGATAGGCTCCAAATAAGCCAAATGCGGCACCTGAGGCGCCCAAAGCAGGAGTTGTAGAATCTATATTGAATAAGTACCAAGCGAAAGAGCCACCGAACAAACCTATCAGATAAATTGCTGCAAATCGTTTCATTCCCAATCTCTGCTCTAAGGGAATTCCGACCAAAGAAATTACCAAAATATTGCCAAGTACATGCGTAGCATCAAATTGACTGTGTAGAAAACCTGCTGAGAAAAAGGTAATCCATCCCGATGGCTCTCCAGCTCTTGCAGGTATCATCCAAAGGTCATTCCATAACCAAACATCGACCCAACCTTGATTGGCAAATAATGTCCAGAATACTTGAACTAAATAACCAAGTAAAAGACCTACGGTTATCGATAAAGCGATTGATGTTTTATTTCTTACCGAGTAAACTAAGGGCCAAATTATGACTCCAATCCACACCACAAAAAGACCCCACTCAACTCCTCCGAATGAATGGAATTGTGCGGCCATGACCATGCTTTGAGGCTTTCACTTTTGAACTACCGCAAATATTGAGCGTTGGGCAAGCATTCATTGCCATAACTCTCGTCGGCAATACATGGCAGATACCCTGCTTGAGCTCGAAGGAGTCACAATACGCCGAGGTATCGATATTGTCCTATCAAATTTCAATCTCTCCCTTAAAGGTGGACAGTGTGTCATTTTACACGGTGAAAATGGCTCAGGAAAATCAACAGTTATCGAAGCATCTGCAAGATTACTCCCGATGGAGAAAGGAGAAGTAAGACATCATCTAAGTATGGTTCATGACCATCAAGGTAGAAGAAAAAGCCCTAAATTTCCATTTGGTTTGACCCTTCAATCGAATGGCCTTGTACCTAGCCAAACAATTCAACAGCATCTCGAAACAGTATGCGCAATATCTCAATCTAGTTGTGATTTGACTCCAATTCTGGAGAGTTATGGTCTCTCTCATCGCCGTCATGATAAAATCGCTCACCTGTCTGGGGGTCAACAGCGTAAAGTTTCAGTAATTTCAGGTTTGATTCCTGCAATGTTGAGTGAGACGCCGAGATTGATTTTACTAGATGAGCCGGATTCTGGACTTGATGATTCTTCAATCGATGTTCTAAAAACTCACATCAATCAGTTAAGAAGTGCTGGGCATGGAATATTGATTGCAACTCATGATGAGCGATTGTTTGAGTGTTCTACATCCCTACATGACCTCAAGAAAGAAACAAAAAATGAACCTGAATCATGTGAACCTTGGACGCATATTGGCAATCGAGTAAAGAATTCATTTCTAACCACTAAGATGGGATGGAAATATAATGCATCAACATTGATCTCAATTCAAAGAAATTGGTTAGCATCACTGATTGTCATCGGAGCATTACTAGCACTGGTAGAACCCCTCTCAATTGATGACCAACAAATTTTGTTGATGGGTTTTGTTCTCGCACCTGCATTCACAATAGGTTTGGTTGGAGACTCTGTGACCTCAATGTTAAAAGAACAAAGAGCAATTGATTGGTGGAGAGCACAAGTTCATTCGATTCCTAATTCAAATGTTGAATCTTTTCTGAGTGGAATTATTCTAACTATATTTTCCATGCAGATATTTTTGCAAACATTCGACTGGAGAATTATATTAATTGGTGGAGTTATTGGTATTGTAACTACATTCTGTCTGCGCTTCTTAGAATTGAGTACAATAAGGCTGACCCGAACAAATGCAGTCTTCATTCGACTATTAACTCCAATACTTATTCTTCCATGGGCAATGGTTGTAGAATACTGTGCGACACTTTGAATTTGATAATTTATCGAAGGTGCAAGTTCAAAAAGTATGCCATAGACGAAAGCACATGCGAGTGCGCCATGGTGAAGTTTTACTCGCTTCTGGATTCACTGGAATAATGATTACCTTATTTCTTGCTTTGAAATGGGCGCCGAGTGTTTCTATCGACGCCTTCGCCTCACCAGCCGCGCAAAGAATATTCTATTGGCACGTGCCATCAGCATGGGCTGCTTTCATAGCATTTAGCGTACTATTTCTTGGGTCTGCACTATGGGTCTTCAAGAGAAGCGCATTCGGTTGGAGATTGCATGTTGCTGGTTCTGAAGCAAGTCTTGCTTGTGGTTTGATGGCTGTTTGGTCTGGTTGCGTATGGGGTGCTGCTGAATGGGGTACGCCATGGGATTGGACAGATGTAAGATTAAACACATTTGGACTGTTGACATTACTCGCTCTATTCTTGGTTCTTGGTAGACAAAGTCAGCCGGATGGTGTAGAATCAAGAGATACTTTTTCGACCTTCGGATTATATGGTTTTGTCCTAGTACCAATTACTTATATCGCAACTAGAATTTGGCAAATTCGCCATCCTGGTCCTGTAATTGGTGGCGGTGAAGAAAGTTCTCTTTCTTCAGACATGGGCCTAGTTCTACTGCTTGGCGCTATTTCATTTACAATTCTAATTGCTGGACATATGGTGATGTCTGCACGGATTACCGAGTATGAGCAAAGGTTGGAGAGACTACAAAACAAAGTAGATGGACGGATTTGAAATGGAAGGAATGACATACTTAGCAATCGCATACTTAGGAATGATTCTAGGTCTAGGCATATGGACTTGGACTGTTGTGACAAGAAGTAGAAATCTACAATTGCGTATCAAAGCACTAGAAGATAGTCTTGGATTGGATGATTTTGAATCAGACATAATTACATCAGAAGTCAATGATACCGACAAAAAGTAAGCCACAGGTTCAAGTCAAAGGTTTTACTCCCGCGTCATAGTGAGTCAAATGTCTTCGAATCTTGGAGATGATTTTTGTTTGGTTTGTGGCTCGCCACCGCCTCTTTTTGGAGAGCGGATGTGCGAGGGGTGTTTGAGAAAAAGAATACATCTCGCTGAAGTTCCTGAAAATGTCCCTTGGGTCAGGTGTGCTAGGTGCGGCATAGTCGAGATTCAAGGCAAGTGGGTTCACTTAGATGAAACTGATATTTGGGATGAACTGGTTCAACGCCATTTGAAATTCCATCGCGATGCTGAAGATGTACAACTTGCTATGGAAACTAGAACTATTTCTGATAGACACACATTGATTTATCTACAATTAGAAGGTGTAATCGAAGACTTATTGTTCAAAGAAGAGCACACAATGAGAGCAAGAATGGCAAATGGAGTTTGTTTGACATGTACTCGAAGGGCGGGTAATTATTTTGAAGCGACCGTTCAACTTCGTTCGAGCGGTAGAAAACTTTCAGAGGAGGAGTATGTAAAACTCAGAGCCACATTAGATGATGTGTTAGAATCGCTTTCAGATGACCCTATGTTCTTCATCACAAGTGAAGGGCAGGTCACTGGAGGATATGATGTAGTCTTAGGAAGTAAGGGATTAGCACGGTCTTGGGGCCGGCACTTGGTCAAAGAATATGGTGGACAAACCGTAGAAACCAATTCTACTGTTGGTCGTAAAGATGGAGTTGACGTAACTAGACTAACAATGCTTTACAGAAAACCAGGATATGACCTTGGTGATGTAATCCGATGGAGAGATAATTTCTGGAGACCTTCAACTTGGACCAAGGATGGAGCGATTGTTGAACGAATTGACCGACAAGAAAGAACCGGTGCTTCTTGGAGAGATTTAGAATCTGCTAACGTAGTTTCGCGAATGTCTGAACAGGTAATTGTGGATTTGATAACTCAAGATTCCTCAGTTGGTGAATTCCTTGACCCGCAGTCTTGGGTAATGGCATCCGTTCGCCTTCCTTGGGATCACAAAGGAGATAAGAGTATTAGATTATCTCGTATTGAGGGTGAATGGATGGCCCTACAACACTTAGCCTTAGATGAAAATTCGGTGGAGGAAATAGCATGAATGAGGATAATGATTCAAAACCCGACATATTAGAATTAGCAAAAATCCTTGANANNGAGGATATGATTGGTTTNACTCGTGCNTTTGTTNANGATNTTCAAGAAAGGNTTAGANCATGTNAANCTNGAANGATTNCCNTGGATNGANGAAATTGCAAAACAAAAATGGANCGGTATNATCTGTTTAGGNATGGGNGGTTCGGCTGCTGGAGGNGACTTCTTNTCNGCATTAACNAANCTAANTGGNAACCTTCCAGTCCATATTCAGNGAGATTATNCTATGCCATCTTGGTGGAATGANTCTTGGCTTGTCATAGCAACATCACATAGTGGAAATACTGAAGAAGCCCTTTCTGCAAGTCAAATTGCATTGGACTGTGGGGCGACTGTTGTAGTAATTTCTACTGGAGGAATGCTAGCAGGAATGCCCGAAATATATTCGAGATGTTATCTTATTCCATCGATAGGGGGACAGCCTCCACGTTCTGCGTTTGGCCATATATTCAGCAGACAGTTAGGCCTCTTGAGGCACCTTGGAGTCATTGAAATGCCTACTGAAAACAGCGACTTAGAAATGCTGGAGAGATTGCAAATGGCATGCGAAGGATTTGATATTCTAAATGACCCAACCGGAGACCTAGTCGAGCTTGCNTCATATATGGAATCTAGACCTATTGCAATTGTAGGGCCGACTGAATTGATGCCTGCATTAAATCGTTTCAAGAATCAATTAAACGAAAATTCAGCACGATTCACAAGAATTGGCGTAATTCCAGAAATGAATCACAACGAAAGTGTGGCTTGGGGTGGAGTTGGCGGAGATAAAGACCCTGCATCCGACCAACAAGTATTGTTATTCTTGACATGGGAGGGAATGCATAAGCGTGTTTCTCATCGTATCGATTGGATGATTGCTCATACCACTACTGACTTTGCTTGGAAGATGCAAGGTGAAGGAGATACATTGCTAGAATCNCTATTACATCTTTGTATTGTGATGGATTGGTTGTCTATTGCTTTGGCATTATTGCATGGAAAAGACCCTGCTGCTATTGGACCTATTTCTGCATTGAAAGATTTCCTTAATGCAAAGAACTAGTATCTCAGTACAGTGAACCAAGTACAAGTCTAGGGTCAGGATAAATTTTCAGTGCTGATTCTCGATTTTCTTGTTCGACTACTCCCGGCATATCATGAGTTTCTGGTTCGACAAAAGATAGTTGGAAATGAACGTGTGGCGGCCACCCTCCATTGACATCCTCACTGCCTATTTTTGCGATAATTTCTCCTGCCTTGAACGGTGAACCTACCTCGAGATTTTGGATGCTATCCATGGAAAGGTGACCATGTAAAGCCCAAATTTTTCTCTTAGGGCCAAAGACGTCTGAACCTACCTCTTCGGGAAGAGAAACATAGTGTTCTGTAATTATTGTTGGACCGTATGAACCATCTTCGGAGTTATTGCCAAAACTATGTATTACTCCATCAAAAAAGGCGTAAACTGGAGTTTCAACCGGCGCTCCAATATCTAAACCGATGTGAACATCTCTGATTCCACCAAATAATTCAGTCGTATACATCCCTGGCCGATATTCATCATATCTCCCAATTTGATATTCATAAGGGCAAACCCATGTTTTATCTTCACCGCGTGTGAAGTCAAAAACCCAATACTCTTCGGGTAAATCGATGACTGAGTGAAACGCCTCTGCCTCTGCGACCATGACGCGATGAATGGGTGTTTTCTTTTGATTCTTAGCCGAACAATCAAGACCTAAGGGTGTTAGGGTTTAGCCATGATTCTTACGAGTATGCTAATCCTACTTGTAAGTTGTATGCCGGGATATGCCTTGTGTAAAGTACTGGACGGAAGTGCAGATTTATGGAGGAAAGCATTGCTAAGTCCTGCACTGGGATTACTTTTGATCTATGGTATTTCAGGACTCTTGGTGCTTTCTGGATTATGGACTACAATGCTCATGAGTGCCATGATACTACTTCTCAACACTCTGGCTTTGGCTCACATCAAAAGAAGAATTGATATTGATAAAAAACTCACCCCTTGGCAGAAATTAGAGGCTGTAATGCATGGTCAAATATTAGAATCAGAAGACCAAGAAATTACCGAAGAAGCGGGCGCACAACAATGGTTCCAAAGTAGACGTTCGCCGTTATTATTTGCAATTGGCTCAATAACTGTAATTGGAGTATTTTTACTTCCTTTTTTCCAAGATTTACCATTTGGTGTTGATTGGATTGGTTTCTCAATGCTTTCAGGACAATTATCCTCTGTAGGAGATTTATCACTTTCAGGTACCAATGAAGGTTTCTGGACATACCCTCCAGCATTCCCTGCACTATCTGCTTGGATTCAAGAGATTTTAGGATTAGATGCTGGTAGAGCTGTCTTTGAATTAGGCCACTATAGTTTAGTTGTAATTCTCATTGGATTAGCTGGAGCACTAGACCATCACGGCAGTGGAGCACATGGACTGCTCGCCCTATCTCTTGGATTTGGATTATTTGCCAAAGCCTATGATTCGGGATATCCTACTGTGGCAAGTCAACTAGGGCTCGTAATAGGACTGCTGGTCTTGCTAAGGCCATCTTCAACTAGAGGCGCTCACCATACTAGAGGATTTATCATTGCAGTGATATGTGTTGCTTTGATTCACCCTACTGGAGCGATATATCTTGGAATGCTTATGGCGGCACACATCTTTATCGGCATCAGTTTGAATAAAAAGCATAGCGAAAATATGCAAAAATTATTGCTTGCATGCTCTATTCTTCTAACCATTGCTGGTGCTATATCCGTTCTATTATTAGCACCTAGAATGCTGGATTCTGCGGTATTTGCTGAATATGGGTGGCAAGGTGGTCGTCCTCTTTTTACTTTCAATGCAATTCTACTTGTAATGGGTGGAATTGCTGGATGGAAATTACGTTCAACTGTTGAAGGACGATTATTGATTACTTGGTTCGCTGGTCTTTGGATATTAACCTCGATTCATCTGATTGCCGGCTTAGAGAGTATTCCGGTACTTTCACTACTCTCTTACACTCTCTATTCAATGGGAATTCATGCCTTCCATGTGCCACTTGCAGCCCTTCTAGCACTTTGGTGGAGTCCCACAACCGGTCTGACTTCACTCGAAGAAAAACGTGGTTTGATGAGTATTGGATGGGATCCAACCATACCTCAAAAAGTCTCTACTGTGATGACAATCTTTGTCCTACTTGGAGTGGTATTTGCTAATGCCATAGTTTGGGAAATTTCCGAGCATGAAGAACTAAGGCCTGTTACTAAAGGTGACTTAGAAATTCGAGAGAAATTATCTTCCTTACCTGATGGAAGTATTGTCTATTCAGAAAATGCTCACTGGGGTCATGTATATGACCCTCCTTCAAATGTCAAATTAACGAGTATTCCGACCTTAGGCTTACTCCAGATAGATTCTAGTATTCACTCCAAAGTCACAACTGCAATCATGTTAGACAATACTAATGCTATTAAGGAATTAGGCGTAAATTATGCCATCACATCACCGATTGGCACTATGGGGTGGATATTTGCAATGTCGCCATATTGGATTGAAATAGAGAATATTAGAGGTAGTAAATTATGGCAATTCACACCACTAAAAGATGCCGAAGTTTCTAAATTCTCTGTTGTTGATGAGCAAAGTTGTAAAGATGGTTGTGAAATGAGAATTGAACCTTGGAATGAGCATCGCTTCAGAACTCTAGAAAATCTTTCAGACAGTCGAGCATTTATCGAACAAGGCACTGATTCGGAGATTAGTTTTATTCACAGTGGTGAACCAATTCAAAATGCAACAACATGTTTAGTTTACGAAGCGATTGGAGATATAGATGATTTAATCATCTCTTATTCAGGAGTTCAAGCTATTGAAGTAGACACTTCCGCGGGATGGAATCAACAATGCTGGACAATGGATTATACTGCAGAAAATATGACCTTTACATTTGATTGGGATGATGATTCAAAGCCAGATAATTGGTTTAATCCTACAGGATTATCTGGTAGAGGCGACCGAATCGTTGACACCAGTGGGATTAGGCTTCATTGGCTAGAAATAAGATAAATCTACTAAGAAACATAGAAGCCATCAAAAATGGCACCTCGCTATGACAATCAATGAGGAATGTTGTAATCATGCTTCCAACCTTGGATGAAGCCAAGGGTCTGGAGGAAGTAGCAAAGAACATACCTCATGAAAAAATGAAAGAAATGGGATGGAATTATCATGTTTGGGTTATCGATGGAGGTAGCAGCGATGAAACCAAAACAGTATCTCAAGAAAATAAGTTCCTATTCATACCCCAACAAGGGAAGGGGAAAGGCGCTGCAATGCGTCTTGGGTTTGCTAAATTCTTAGAATCAGATAATGATGCATTGGTGATGTTAGATTCCGATGGGACATATGATGCTGGAGAAATACCAAGTTTTCTAGATAAACTTTCAACTTATGATGTAGTGATAGGTGATCGGCTAAATGGCAATATTGATCCTGATGCTATGACTAGACTAAATTACTTTGGAAATCATATACTGACTTGGCTGGCTACTGGTATGTATGGCATAACAATAAATGACCTGTGTTCAGGTTATTGGGGATTTACAAGAAATGCAGTGTCAAGACTAAAATTAAATTCGATGAGATTCGAAATCGAGGCTGAGATGTACACCTCTTGTGTCAAAGAAGAATTGCAAATAAAAAACATTCCAATCAGTTACTCATCTCGTATCGGTCAAGCCAAACTTGGTTCAGTATCCGATGGATGGAGAATATTTAGAAAACTGATTGTTAGGCGAATATTTGGAACCCCTATTGAGGCTAAGATTGGCAAAGGTAACTTAGATATTGAATAAGCAAGAACTCAAAACAAAGCACAATGCCGACCAATCATGAGCCGTCGCCCGTGCATTGTACTTGGCGCAAGTGGTTTAGTTGGTCAAAGGCTTCAACAGAGGCTAATCGATCACCCATTCTTCGAACTAAAAGCCGTATCTGGAAGTAAGCAAACGGCAGGTAAACCGCTCAAAGAGGTCGACTGGCGCCTAGAACAAGAAAGACCTACTTTACCTGATATAGAAGTTCTTGATTTGGATTCTGATGAATTCATTTCAACTCTAAAATCTCTAGAAATTGAAGTGGCTTTTAGTGCATTACCGGATGAAATTGCATTGTACATCGAAGCCAAACTAGCAAATTCGGGGATAATTGTTTTCTCAAACTCAAGTGCTTACAGAAGAAAAGAAGGCATTCCTTTGGTAATTCCAGAGATCAATAAAGAACAACTTGCCAATTCAAGAAAAGGAATATTTTGTGCAACAAATTGCACCTTATTACCAGTTGCAATACCGCTTTCAGCGATTTGTCAAACATTCAGAGTAAGTCATGTCCAAATGAGAAGTAGACAAGCATTATCCGGTGCTGGATGGAGATTATTATACGACCAAGAAGCACTAAATGGAAATCATGACAAAACTATTCCTGGAGAAGCCGAAAAAATCACAGCGGAATTATTACACATATTTGCACAAGCACAAGATAACAATACTTCCTCTGCTACATTTTCAACCGATATTCAATGCCAACGTGTTTCAAGGAAAGATGGACATTTGGTATTGATAGAATTAACAACTGAAAAGTCGATTACTGTTGAAGAAATCCATAAATCGATAATTAATTTCAATCAGAATTTAACTGTGAATTCCACTCCGAGTTCGCCATTAAAGCCGATTCACTTGGTTGATGAAGTAGATACTGAGGCTCATCTATGGAGTGATGGAGAAAATTTTTCCAGCCAGCCAAACCCCAGTGAGAATTTGAAAACAGGAATGGCGATTGTCGTCGGTAATATAGAGGTTCATGGGGGCAATACGCTTCATTTCAGTGCTTATTCTCACAATACTATTCGTGGTGCTGCTGGTGGAGTGATTCTTTTGGCGGAACTTGCTGTAATGAAGTCATTGATTTGAAAAATAAACGGTAGCCATAAATGACGCAACCACACCCCCAACTTTGGTGCGAGTATGGGAATAACGGCGATGATTCCTGACATGACCATTGGTCAATTGTATTCCGAAGCGGATTCTCGTTGGGGTGAAATCTGGGATGATGACGCTGCAAGACTACGTATTTTGCTTATTTTCCCAAGAAAAGAGCGCAAGATGATGGAACTTCATGGCGATATGATTGAACATGGCCAACCTGTTATGACGATTTTTCATAGGCCAAGAGATGAAGCATCTCTACTAGAAGACCAAGGATTTGACCCTCGTGCAGCATCTTTTCAATTTGTAGATATTGCTAGTCCTGACCTTGGACCTTGGATGCAACAACTAATCAATAACGAAAAATGGATGCGAAATACAGTTGAAATTATGTCTGTACCATTCTCACTGGGACTTCCAACACAACGTTCCTTTGAAACCGAGCAAGTGATTTGTTTCCGCCACCCCTCTTTGCCAGCGATTGAACGTTATTATCTACCATTCCCGCCAAATTCAATTCCGGGCAAATGTTTTGTCTCTTTACCTAGAAGACAGGCTGCAGAATTAGCAAGACAGCAGGCTGAAGTTCTCGGAGTTGGACGTCTGGTCAAGAAATCAAAAATCACAGTCCAAGAAGTTGCTCAGGAACCTAGTTCTCCTCCTGCGGTAATGAATCAAACCGAAGCAACAATGAATGCAATGATGGATAATTTCTCAAATGAAATGCTAGAAAATATGGCAGAGCAAGAAGAGGTAAGAGATGTCGAACTTCCAAAGTTATCTCCATCTCGTGAAGATATTTCTGCTGGAACTGCATTTGTCCCTCTACCATCGTCTGCCAAGAAACCTGCATCACAATCAGAACCTATCCCTGACAGCCCTGAAATTAATTTCACTGATTCACCTGCTATTGATGTACAGTTGCCAGAAGTGCAAGATGTTGTTGATGAACCTGAAATGTCAGAAATTGAAATCGAATTTAGAGAACTTGTAACAGGGCTTCTTGCTGCAGGAGTAGATCCATCTGATATGATGGATGACCCTAGATGGGAAGATATTTCTGAGAGAGCAACTGCTGTAGGATTTGAAACTTGGCCGGTGTTCTTACAACTAGCCGCAATGGAATGACATTCGATTATATGATATACCACGACGAGGAGGAGTAGATATGGGATTCTGTGTTAACTGCGGCCACCAGCACCACGATGGTGTTAGATTCTGTAGATTCTGTGGCTCGCAACAACCCAGCGAGCAACTTTTGGCAAGACTGCGCGCAGAAGCCGAACAAATTAGACTTCTAAGGATGCAGATGCAACAAGGTAATGTCCAAGATAATGCATATGCAAGACTTGAGGCAATGCGTCAACAAGCAGAAGCTGCAGCAAGATTGAACAACCAACAAAATCAGAACTATCCACCTAGGTGGTGATTGACTGCGGCCCAAACATTTGGCCATCGAGTTATCAAAACTCAAGCCACATCCACATAATTCAGTCGAATTAGAGCAATATGCCACAGAGGGAGACTTAGCCGCTTTTTGGCTTCTTGCCATTGATCAACTCGATAATCTAGAAAATAGAACCGTGGTAGACCTTGGTTCAGGCAATGGGATTCTTGGTTTGGGCACTGTATTTCTAGGTGCAACAAGAGTAATTCTAGTAGAGGCGGATGAAGAAGCATGTTTAATTTCAAACCAAAATACTGAAAAAATAAATCAAAAGTTTAGTGCTCAAATTGAAACCATTCATGCTATTATTGGCTCTCAAGAACTAGATATCCCCCCACAAACTGACATCGTTGTAATGAATCCGCCATGGGGCTTTCAAACCGAAAAGGCAGATCGTCCTTTACTTGAATTAGCCTTTTCACTCGATGCTACTGCAATTTATGTCCTTCATTCCGCCAAAGCCAAGCATGTTGC
>NZXL01000043.1 GCA_002697705.1 Methanobacteriota archaeon | reverse complement strand
AGTAGACATTCAAGAGGCGGACATATCAGAAACTTGCTTGAAAGTCTTAGAGAAGATGAAAATATTGTCACTATTCTACCAATATCTAGAGAACTTCTTGAAACCCCTGAAGGTAATTATCTATTATTTGCAACTAAATTGGGTCTTATCAAGAAAACTCGTTTAGAGGAATATGTTAAAATCAATAGAAATGGAAAATATGCTTTAAGATTCAAACTTGATGGTGATAGTTTGGTCAATGTAAGGTGTGGAACAGACCAATCCGATATAGTTATGATTTCCAGTACAGGATTTGCAAGTCGGTTTGCGTGCCAAAAAATCAGGGCATCTGGTAGAGTCTCTGCTGGTGTTTATGGAATAAAGACTGGTAATAGAAAGGGTGCTGATGGAGGTCATGTAGTTGGAATGATCGCTACAGATAATACAGAAACACAAATCTTGACTATCTCGAAGAATGGTATGGCTAAGAGAAGTAGACTTGGTACTGCAGAGAAGATTCCTTACCTAGATGCTGAAGGTGTTCAAAAAGTTGACAAAGAGACTGGAGAACTGATGGAAAGAACCGATGGATATAGAAAAACCAATCCTGGTGCTAAAGGAGCAATTACTATGAACATCGATAAGGAAGAAAATGATGAAATTATTGCAGCAAGGCATATTCCAAATCTTGATGACAACTTATTTGTTTTGACTAAGAAAGGCATGATGATTAGATTAAGGGCTAACCAAACCAAGGAGACTAAGTCTAAGAAATCGAAGGGCACTAGAATCATGGAATTGAGGAATAAGGGTAAATCTGGATTTAGTGATCAAATTATTTTCGTTGCAAGATTACCAGCGGAATTGATTGATGATGAAGACGAAGATTTCGATGAAATGGATACAAATCAAGACGGTGTAATTGACCGAGAAGAATTTGAAGCAGCAATGAAGTTGAAGAGTTTGAGTGAAGAAGAAGAGTGATTTGGAGTATCGACGACTTCAAACATGATTACGATTTGTCATGTCATAGGGCGGAAGTAATTTTCTACCTGAGGCGATTATTATGGATGAGCGTTCTTTGATTTATGATTGGAATACTATTGAGTATGATTTCAACAGAAATCCATCTAATCATCCTCATGGAGTTTGGTTTGATGATGAAACCCTTAGAGATGGTCTTCAAAGCCCTAGTGCAAGAAATCCAACTATCGAGCAAAAAATAGAATTGTTAAGTTACATGGAGAAATTAGGAATTCAAAAAGTCGACCTTGGTCTACCAGGTGCAGGACCATTCCATAGAGAACACATCGATGCTCTGATAAATCATATCATCTCAAACGATTATCAAATTAGGCCTGGTGCTGCAGTTAGAACATTGATGAATGACATCGAGCCTCTAGTTGAAATGCAAAACAAGCACGGAATCCCCATTCAAGCATCCGCTTTCTTAGGAACTAGTCCAATTCGTCAATATACGGAAGGCTGGACTATGGATAAATTGATTTCAACAATGGAAAAGGCAGTTAGTTATGCTGTTGAAAACGAAGTCCAAGTTATGTTTGTCACAGAAGACACCACTAGATCAAAGCCTGATGATGTAAAGAAAATCTATCAAAGAGCAATGGAATTAGGAGTTCGCAGACTTTGTGTTTGTGATACATGTGGGCATGTAACTCCTAATGGAGTCAAGAAATTATTAAATTTCATAGATGAAGAAGTTATCAAAGATGGTGGTTACAAGAGAAGTGAGATTGAAGTAAATTGGCACGGACATCAAGATAGAGGTCTTGGAGTTGCAAATAATATCGCAGCGGTTGAAGCAGGTGCTGATGTCATTCATGGGACTGCTTTAGGAGTTGGTGAAAGAGCAGGAAATGCTCCATTAGATCAAACATTAGTCAATTTGAAATTAATGGGAGTTATCGATAATGACCTAACTCATCTTGATGAGTATACTAGATTGGCTAATAAATACATAGAAGTGCCACTTCCTAGAAATTACCCAGTATTTGGCGAAGATGCTTTTGAAACAGGAACAGGAGTACATGCCTCAGCAGTAATCAAAGCGATGAGAAAAGGCGATAATTGGTTGGCTGATAGGGTTTATTCAGGAGTTCCAGCCGGTGATTTTGGATTAAAGCAAGTAATTAGAATCGGTCATATGGCAGGACGTTCGAATATTATTTGGTGGTTAGAGCAGAATGGATATGAGGCAGAAGATGATTTAGTTGCCCACATTTTTGAGGTGGCAAAAAGTCAAAGAAGAAATATGGAAGATTCTGAAGTAGAGGCAGCTGTTAAGAAGTTCCTAAATCAATCTTAAGCACCGGCTTCTTCATCATCGGAAAATGGGTTTGGTTTTTGTTGATTTGAACGGCCTATCATCCATTCAGTATCAACACCGCCTCCACTCCACTCACCTTCGACATTTACTTCATCAACATCCTTTTCTTCTCGCCAAACAGCGTCTTCCTCTGAACCACAAACAATGAAATTGCCATTGTTATCAATCTGTTCTTCAAGTAATTTCATGTGTTTAGAAATAGGTAAAAAGTGAGCAACAGGCATTCCACTGGCTGTAAATGGATTAGTTGCAGCACCCACCAATAAACCATCCTCAGGTGCTACAATATCAACTGTAAGTCCTGGAGTTGCAGGGTCTGAAATTGTCGCTATCACTTCACCCTCTCTCATAACAGAACCTGAAGTAACAAACATATCCAATAATCCTCCTTCACTTGCTCTAAGCCATAATGAACCACTAGCCAGCATACGGAATCTTGGACGATGGGGCTTGCCAGGTATCATTCTTAGAGACCTCAGTACATTCATAACTCCATGTATTGCAACCTTTACAGATTCATTGTCTAGTAGATTTGCGCCACCACCTTCGTAAGTAATTGAAGGAATATCATTCTCAACAGCTGCTTTTCTCAAAGAACCAGAAGGGGGTTTAGAATCAAGGATAATTTCAATTCCAAATGCTTTAGCTAAAATATTTGAACCAGCATGAGCCAAATCCGCTCTTAGTTGAGGCATATTAGAACGCCCTTTTGCAGCACTGTGTAAGTCAATAATGGCATCAGTGTCACTTAGTAAGTATTTCCATACTTGCGCTGCAACACGTCTGGTGGTTGTACTTTTGAAATTTCCAGGGAAATTTCGATTTAGGTCTCTTCCATCAGGAAAATATCTCGATTTAGAACGATATCCAGGAAGATTAACCACCGGTACAATTCTTACAGTACCAGCCATCTGTTTTGGATTGAGTGGTTTGCCAATATCAGTGAAAGCATTTGATAGAAGGTGAGTACATGCAGATGGACCTGTTAATTCATCACCATGTATTCCACCAAGAACTGTTATTGTCGGGCCCGGTCTTTCGCCATGGATAATTGTTACAGGAATTGGCCATGGATCTCCTAGGTCAACCTCTAAGAGGGGCATTGAAATCGTTCTTATTGTTCCTGGTTTGATGATTTTTCTATACAGTCTTATATTACCCCATTCGGCACTTCTATCCCATTCTGGGCGGTCTTCTGTTTGGTGCGCATCCAATGCTTCTTGGATTGCAATACGTCTTCTTTTCGGTAATTCGTGAGCGACTCGAATCTTTGTCTTCTTGACCTTCTTCTTGTCACCCATGTACAGGCGAGTAGTTCATTCATCATGAACAATGCTATTGTATCTTAATACAAACAAAGAAAGACGGACTTGTATTAGCCTAATCATGGAAGTTATTGGAGTACAACAAAAGTTTGCGCCAAATTCAATTTGTTTTGGCTGTGGGCCAGCAAACAAAGATGGATTACAGATTATCAGTAATAGGATTGAAAATGGCCTTTATCTCGAATTTATGCCTGAACAACATCATCAGGCATTTCCAGGAATGATAAATGGTGGAATTATAGGAACTTTGCTCGATTGTCATGGTAATTGGACTGCAGCTATTGCTTTGATGGACGAAGGTGATTTAGATGAGCCACCATGTACCGTTACTGCTTCTTACTCTGTAAAACTGAGAAGGCCAACTCCCACAGATACTATGCTATGTATAACCAGTCAGGTAAAATCTATTGATGGTAATAAAGTTGAAATTGAACTTCTTTTAGAAGCTAATGGAAAAGTTTGTGCTACTGGTGAGGGATTATTTGTGGCAGTAAAAGAAGGTCACCCCGCATATCATCGTTGGAATTGAGGAATTTCGATGGTCAAACCAAAGCCTGACCAGATGATTAAGTTAGAAGAATTAAGATCGATTGTCTTAGATTTGATGCAAGATATGGAAATTTGGCACGAAATAGATACAGAGGAATTAGAAAATATTGATCTTGGAGTTCTAAGGATTAACGCAACACAAAGGCATGGAGTTACAAGGTGGAAGAAAGGAGTAGATATATCCAATCTGAAACCTTCAGATGTACAAGAGATCAATATTCATCCTCATCTCTTAGAAGAAAGGTGGAATGCTTATGCTGCATTTGTATTACATCATGAATATATCCATGCACTTGGATTTAGGGAGCATGATAAGAGATTTCGATACATGGAGAAATCTTGGCCTGGAAGTAAAGCGGTTAAACATGGTTCCGAATTTACAGAATTTTTGAGATTGAAGAACGCTAAGTGGATTTGGTCATGCAGTACTTGTGATAAGCAATTCCCAAGGAAAAAGCCTTCTAAAGGCATGTATAAGTGTAGGGAATGTAATACAATTCTGATTGATAAGAAACTTTAATCACTTCTTTTTTGACTTACTCTTAGACTTGCTTTTTGCCTTAGTTTTAGCCTCTTCAACCTTACTTTCGCCATCCATGTCAGCCTCTTCAGCAATCTTCTTTATCATGGATTCTTCCTTTTCACTGATGTCTCCATCCTTAGCAGCCGACTTAATTGCAGCCTCAACATTCATTTCAGCGGCTTCCTTATCAGATATTCCAAGCGCACTTTGGAATGATTTCAGTTCGTTTAGCTCTTCTTCAGTAATTATTCCATCGTCCCAAGCGGAGTTATACGCTTCAATGAGGAAACTTTTGTAATCTTCTGGATTTAGTAATACATCTCTAATTAGTCCGTGATTTGGACCCTCTGCTGGCATTTCACCTGAGAGTTCTAGGATTGCAATAGAGCGTCTAACCTCTTTAACAGCCATATCTTTCAGTCCGTGTCCTGCCCATACCGCACCTGCTGCAACTACTGCAGCTGCAAACCATCTCATAATATCAGGATCTACCAATTCGCCAGGCTGAACTAAGTGGAAAATTCCGATAACAGCCATAGCGGCTCCACACATCACTTCCACCCAGTCATTGAGGTCCGGTTCATCGTCAAAAACTGAAAGTCGGTCTTCGATAATAGAGTCAATCTCATCGCTCATGTTGTAAGGTGAATAGTCGAAGGGTCTTATGGGTGTCGGAATTACTCTTGGAAGCGTTGTCCTTTTGGACTGTTGGCGCGACAGTCTAAACATGGCGGCCGGGAAAGAGCGTATTTCCGAACTGGATTTGCCAGATTCAGTAAAAGATTTCATTACTGATAAATGGGGTATTAGTAAGTTAGACCCCCCTCAATTTGAAGCGATGCCGTCAATTTTCAAAGGAAGAAATGTGCTTTTAGCCATACCTACAGCGAGTGGTAAATCACTNGTAGCTTATATCGCAATTCTAAGAAANTTAATGGTTGAAGAAATTGGAACTAAAGCGATTTATATTGTACCGTTGAAAGCATTGGCCAGTGAGAAATTTGAAGATCTAAAAGAAATTTCTAAATCACTAAATCTAACAGTTGGTTTGGGAATTGGGGATTCTTCTTCAGAAGCCAAAAAAATTGATGAATGCGATATTTTAGTATGTACATCTGAAAAACTAGACTCTATAATTAGAAATAAGCCACAGACTATGTCTAGAGTTTCCATAGTGGTTGCAGATGAATTTCATCTGATGAATGATTCGACAAGAGGACCTACATTAGAAATTAATCTAACAAAACTTAGATTCCTTAGAAAAGAGGCTCAATTGATAGCATTATCTGCAACTGTTGGCAATTGCCAAGACTTAGCAAATTGGCTAGATGCAGACTTAATACAATCAGATTGGAGGCCGGTTGCTCTAGAATACAGTACTTTTCATGATCTACATTTAGAACCTAGACTTGTACAATCATCAGAAGTCTCAAATTCACCAGACGTATTGAATCCTCCAAGAGATTTAGATGGTCCAAAGACACAACCAACATGGGTTGTTCTAAAAGATACGATTATGCAGAAAGGGCAGTTGCTAATTTTTGTTGGAACTAGAAGAAGCGCCGAATCTGAAGCTCTCAAATTATCGAAGAGAGTTTCCAAATTACTAGAAAAAGAAGATCAAGATAGGCTGAATCTGCTAAAGGAGTTTGCAGAATCACTTGAAGGAAGAACGCAGACTGCAATGGGAGAAAAATTGTACGAGTGTATCAAAGGGGGGATCGCTTTTCACCATGCAGGTCTTACACATAGTCAAAGAAAATCCATTGAATCAGCCTTCAAAAAAGGGCTTCTAATCGCTTTGACTGCAACCCCAACTTTGGCTGCGGGAGTCAACCTTCCAGCGAGAAGAGTATTAGTTAGGGATGTAAAAAGATGGGGAGATGGCATGAGTCGTCCTTTACCAGTTATGGAAGTTAGACAAATGTTAGGGCGTGCAGGCCGGCCAAAGTATGATGATTATGGTGAGGCTTGGATTCTCTGTAAAGGTACAGATGGTTGGGAGATTGCTGATGATGTCAGCGAAAGATATTTTTTTGGAGAAATAGAATCAATTTCTTCTAAGTTGGCTAGTGAACCAGCACTACGGACTCATCTTCTATCGATAATTTCCACCGGTGGGCTGCAACATCGTGGAGATATTGGTGATTTTTTTGAATCAACTTTCTTAGGATTCAGCATCTCTAAGAATATTCTCAATGAAAGAATTGATGAGATGCTTAATTGGTTAGTAGATGAAAGATTCATTAGAAGATTAGGTGTTAATGAATCCTATGCCAATAAGCGTGCTGATGAGAAAATTAATGATGCTGAAGACTGGGATGACAATATGCCAGTATGGGCAAATATAGCACATTCAACCATTGGTGTTGAATTTCAACCTACAGGAGAAAATAAACCAAATAAAATTTTCAATTCAGCATTTGGTGAACCAAGTTTTGGATTTAAAAAAGCTACAGAATTATCTCATGTAGGGGCATGGCAATTAGATGATAAAACTGAATTTTCTGCAATGAAATACGAAGCAACTTTGATGGGTGAAAGAATAACACAGTTGTATTTAGATCCTTTATCTGCATCCTTGTTGAGGGTTGGTCTAAGAAGGGCTGTTAGAAGAGAGGTTAGGAAAAGTGGAGAGGTAACAAATTTTGGCTTACTGCACTTGATCGCTACAACTCCAGACTTCTCATCCCTTTGGGCGAAAAATAGTGATATGGATATAAATTCAAACCTTTGGCTAAAGACTAATTCAGTAGAAAATGAACTTTTGGCTGATTCTTCTTATGACGAAATGTTACTTGGAAATATTAAATCCGCATGGTTGATTGATAAATGGAACAATGAAGAAAGCATGCGTTCTATAGAGAAAAGTTTGGATGTAAGCCCGGGTGATTTAAATCATAGAGTAGATTTGGCATCTTGGCTTTTGCTAGCTTCGAAGGAGATTCTGATTGCAGATGATGTTTTCTCACAAGAACACATGTCGGAAATTTCTGAAATTATCAAGAAGGTAGATATTTTGAGACAGAGGACCAGGCATGGTTGTAAAGAGGACTTACTAACTCTAGTCAATATCAGAAATATTGGGCGTTCGCGTGCTAGAGAACTGGCTAATTTAGGAATTAGGACTCCACAACAAGTAATTTCTATGAGTCGTTCTAAGAAAAATGAACTTCTCAAACTTAGAGGCTGGGGCCCTGTGCTAATAGGTAAAATAATTTCAGAGGTTGAAAAAATAATTTCTAGAACAAAAAGTCATTCAAAGGCTAACTCTCCAATAAAGAAAAGAGATGATGATATTCCTCTTTTTGATGAAAAAGAATCGGATGTTTGAAGAAAAATAACTTATTGGCTTAATCTATGGAGTTAGGCGCATTTCCTTGTTTATCATGGTCAAACTCTGAATCATCATCTAATCAAACACTGAATCAATTTCTTAAGATTAGACCTTCTAAAAGATGGTTGATGTTAGGATCACATGCAGCACTTTGTGATAATCAACTCTGGACTGCTTGGCACTGTTCAGTGCGTAGATTTTTTCGGAAAACTTCACTCGCAAGAACAATAGATGCTGAATTCATAAGATTCATTGCTGGTACTCACCATATTTCTGAAGCATTTCAAAGGGCTGGAGTTTCAGACACAGATGTTAAAGGTTGGATCATTTATCTTCCAGAAATACAAGAAAACAATTCTTTAGATAATGGAATGTCTCCTTCTGTCGAATATAAAGATAATTTTGAGACTACTGCAATAGGTATTCTTGAATCGCTTAAATTGACTCCTAGTTATTCGTCCTTAGAACTAAATTTAGAGAATGCAGATAAATTAGGAATGGACATAAATGACTTAGATTTCGATAACTTAGAAGATGCTTTAATTGGGTTTGTTCTTTCATCCGAATTTCATACTTAAATTCGAAGAGTTCAAGCACTCTCGACGATTACATAGTAGCATGGTGCTTGCAGCTTCCCCCGGTGACGATATTTTCAACAATGCTCGTAGATATCTCGAAGAAGATAAAATTCGTTCCGCATTACAGAATGCTACCGATTTTGGTGCAAGTTATGCCGAGGTAAGATTGGTATCTGTCACTGATTCCAGTGTAGCAACTAGGGACGGCCAATTGGAAAGAGCAATTCCAGGTCAAGAAGTTGGTGCTACGATGAGAGTTCTTGCTGATGGTGCATGGGGCGTTCATTCTACAACCGACATCGAATCGATTCCTAGTCAGGTTGAATCAACAGTTCGCTTAGCCAAGGCCGTGGCTCAAAGAAGGAGCTCCAAGGATAAACCAGTCTCATTAGCAGATGTCCCAATAATCGAAGATTCAGTACATTGGAGGCCCGAAAAAGATGTTAGAGAGACCGAGTTAAGCGAAAAATTAGAACATCTAAAAGTTCTTTATGAGAATTCGAAAGAAGATAAAAAAATTGCATCTGTGATATGCGGATGGCATGATGAACATATTCATACTGAATTTATGTCCAGTGAGGGAATGAACAGAGTTTGGTCTTTCCAAAGGTCACTCATCAACGCTACAGTTACAGCACGAGATGGCTCTGACGTCGTTTCATACCGGACTAGGCACGGTGGTGAAGGGGGTTTAGAACTAATCGAACAATGCGATTTAGCAGAACTTGGAAGTTATGCTAAGACTTCAGCAATTAGACTATTGAAAGCAGAAAGGTCGCCCTCTGGAAAGTTACCATTGGTAGCAGATAGGGATTTGACTGGAGTTTACATTCATGAAGCATTGGGGCACCCATGTGAAGCAGATTTAGTCGCTGCAGGCGATTCATGTCTTGATGGTAAATTAGGTCAAAAGATAGGTAATGATATTGTTACTGTTGTAGATGATCCAACAATCAGGGGCGGCTATGGAGCTCATCCAATTGATGATGAAGGATTGGATACCAAAGAAAAGTGTCTGATAAAAAATGGAGTTTTGACCGACTATCTGAATCATAGAGAATCAGCTCATCATTTTGGAATTGAGCCAAATGCCGGAGCTAGAGCGCAAGATGGGTTACATCATCCTCTGGTTAGAATGTCTAATACTCTAATCATGGGAGGAACTCATAATGATCTAGATGAACTGATTGAAGATATCGATTATGGAGTATATGCCTGTGGTTCTAGAGGGGGGCAAGTCGATACTGGAAGAGGTTCTTTCCAATTTGCTGCACAAGAAGCCTGGTTGATTGAAAACGGTTCAATCACAACACCATTAAAGGATGTAAGCGTGAGTGGTTTGACACTTCAAATTTTGAAAGATGTCGATGGTTTAACAACTGATTCAAGATTAGCAGCCCCTGGTTTTTGTGGTAAAGGACAAACGGTTCCTGTCGGAGACGGAGGGCCAATTATGAGGATTAAGGAAGCATTGGTGGGATGAATATGTTACCCAATGATGCTTTGGATAGGCTTATCGAAGGTAGTAAAAAGGTCGCAGACTTGTGCCGTGAAAATAAAGTTCAGCAATGGGAAATAATTGCTACACAATCATATGGTCATCAATTAGATATTGAAGCGGGGAAGATTTCTCTAGCCGCAGGTGGCGGTGATGGCGGATATGGAATCAGAGTAGTTGAAGATGGTAAGTTTGGTTATGCTTACTTAGTAGACGTAAAGTCTGCTGATAATGCAATCCAAGAAGCTCTTTCAATAGCTCGTATTTCCCCATCGATCAAAGGTTTTGATTTACCGAGTAATCAAGAAACAAAAGAAGTCAAAGGATTATTCGATAAGAGGATTCTGTCTGTAGGCCCAGAAGACCTATTGAAACAAGCAGATTCAATTTTGGATGAAGTAAAATCTTTGGATAAAAGAGCAGTTGTAACTGGAGGAGGGCTCGGAGTTAGCGCAACCGCGGGAGTTTTAACGTCAAGTGAAGGAATTGAGCACCATGGGATCACAACCTCTCACGGAATAGGAGTGCAAGTTTCTATAGATGAAAATGAGCAATTAACAAGTTCGTGGCAAGGAGAATCTAGCAAGCAACTAATCGATGAGATACCAAATTGCGTAGCTAATTCTGTTGAATGGGCTCAAAAAACTAGAGATCCTATTAAAGTCGATAATGGTGCTGAAGATTTACCAGTTCTAATGACTTCAGAAGGTCTTGGTTCACTATTCTCGACTGTCATACCTTCGGCAATTAGAGGCGAAAGGTTGAGCCGTATGGAGGCTTTTTGGTCCGGAAAACAAGGAGATAATGTTATGGCAAAAGATCTATCATTAATTGATAATGCGATAATGGAAGGAGGGATTTCATCATCATCAAGAGATGCTGAAGGTGTTCCAACTCGAAGACAAATAGTTGTTGATTCCGGAAAACTAGTCGGATCATTATGGTCTACTAGGGATTCAGCTAAACTGGTTGCAGAAGGGAAAATAGAACATGCTACATCTACTGGTTCTGCTTCACGCAGAGGTCATCAAAGTCCTCCAGTAACATCTTGTAGCAATTTGGAATTAATTTCTAGTTCCAAATCGAGTAGTATGGATGAGTTACTTCAACGCATGGACTCAGGTTATGTCGTAAATAGCGTCATGGGTGCGCATACTGCTAATCCCACCAGTGGTGATTTTTCTGTCACTACTAGTTCTATCCTCAGAGTTGAAGATGGCGAGGTTATTGGCGCAATAAAGCAGGCTGGTCTTTCAGGGAATATGGCTAAAGCATTGAGCAGAGATGTATTCTTGGGCGATGAGATTAGAGTATCAGGTGGCAGTATGCACATTCCAGATATTTTGTTGATGCAGGCTTTAAGAGTCAACCCAATTTAATTTTCGAGGGCATTCTTTATTTCCTGTCGTCTGTGGTATCCTGTACCATGGAGGTCAAGGGAGTGTCTAGTCTAAACCAATCCGCACGAAAACCCGAAGTCTGTACTCCGCACAGACAATGGATGAACACAAAGTCTGTCGGGGTGATGATAAATGTCTGAAGAAAAATATGAATCGCATATTAACGCAGTGTTATCAGAATGCCCTGATGCAGATAGAGAGGAGGTCAGAGAGGCCTTTGCAAAATATGAGAGTGAATTCTATATCCCCCCTCAAGATGCATTGAGATCTATAATCCGTAGATTTAAGGGCGATATGGCGCCTTCCAGTACTGGTAATAATTCGCAACCTCAAAAATCATCAGTTTCTAAGAAAGTAGCTAGTTTAACTGAACTTTCTGCTACAGATAGAGATGTTGAAATAGAGGTTGAGATAATTTCCCATAACCTTAGAGAACAAACAATTAGGGGTGAGCAAAAACAGATTGCTTTTGGTTTACTTGAAGATAATCCTTGGGATGAAGGCGGTCAGCGAACTAGATGGGAATACAAAGATTGGGGCCCAAACTCAAATATTTCTCCTGGGACAGTTGTTAGAATAGAAGGTGCTTCTGTAAACGAATATCAGGGTAGGATGTCACTTAACATTAATCAGAGTACCAGAATCGCAGTACTTAGAGAAGGTACTAGGCCAGTTGTAGCGCCTGGAGAACCAATAGAAATCAATAATATTCCAAGCGATGGCTATGTATGCGTTGTTGGAAGAATATTATCTTCTAGGCCAGACCAAATTCATAGGAAAGATGGCTCAGGCTCTATTGACGTTGTAAGAGGTAGAATGGCTGATGAGTCTGGGACAATAGGTTTTCTTTCTTGGGAGCCATTTGAACACGAAGTTGGAGCCTTGGTAAAGATCGATGGGGCTCAAGTAAGAACATTTAGAGATACTCCAGAACTTAACTTTGGCAGGACTACAAAAGTAGAATTATATCACGATTCTAACTTTGCTGATGCAGAATCACTGATGGAACAAAACATAGTAACTATCTCACAATTGAGAGATGGCTCAAGAGACGTTGAAGCAATAGTACAAATCACTGAATGGTCCAAGAGGTCATTTGTTCGCGATGGACAAGAAAAGTTCCTTTGGTCTGGTCAAATAGCTGATCCATCAGGTAAATGCCGCATGAGTGCTTGGGAAGAATTACCGATAAGTGAATCAGATTTACCAGTTACAATAAAGGTGAAAGGAGTAAGAGTGCGCTCATGGCAAGGTATACCCGATATAACCGTGGATAAATCTACTCAGGTAGAAATTCTTGAATCGACTCCATGGGACGATTCTATAGACCTTTCAAACCATGTCGTTGAAGTTCCATTGACTGAATTGGTCAATGGTTCGAGTAGGGTTGGAATTTCAACCCAAGGAATTGTGGCTAGTGTAAGAGAGGATTGTGGTATTATCATGAGATGCACTCAGTGCCGTAGAGTATTGCGTGATGGAAATTGTAGCCAACATGGGGATGATGTTGGTACTCAAGATGTTAGACTCAGACTTGTAATCGATGATGGTACTTCTACATCTTCACTATTAATCAACAAAGACGCCACTCTAAATTTACTAAATATGACTGAAGATGAAATCAAAGCAGAAATAGATTCTAATGGCCAGATGGAATTTGTTCAGAGGCTTAGAGGTAAATTATTAGGTCAACTTGTTACCGCTTCTGGAAGAACTATTGTTGATGAACAAGGTGCAATGTTGCTTGCTGATAATACCGAATTAGTTGAACAAGACCCTGGGTTAATATCTACCGAAATAAGGGCGCAATGGGGGGTCCAGTAATGCAACCATCCCGTTCAATAAAAAGGCAACCTGCATGGCATATGCTGGCTTCAGAATTTGGTGAATCTACTCTAAATGAGAAAGGTTCAGGTGAATTTGATCCTTCATTTGTCATTACTAAATTAGGTTCGAAAGTCAATCGAGTTATAGTAGCAGGTCTTTTAGAAAGATTAGAGCCTAGAGATACAGCGAATGGTTCTGTACTATACCAAGGTCAAATTAGGGATCCTTCAGGTGTTCATTATTTCTCGGTTGGAGATTATGCTTCAGATTCTATGAGGGAACTTACTTTACAACTATCGCCGAAGGTAGAAAGTGGAGAACCAATACTTATGCTGATGGTTGCTAAGACTCGCTTATTCCAAACTGAAGAAGGGGCTATTTACACCTCATTGAGGCCAGAAGAAGCATGTGAAATCGATAG
>NZXL01000042.1 GCA_002697705.1 Methanobacteriota archaeon | reverse complement strand
GATCAGGTGGACCTGCACCTGTAGGACTTCCACTAATTCCGATTCAACTTAATGGAGATGTCATCGAGGGCATTACAGACTACATCGATTGGTACACATATTGTGATTGAGGTGATATTATGACAACAATGTTTTGGGTTCTTTGGTTCTTTATTGCTTTCGTGATTGTATTGATCGCATTCACACTGAGAAAAGAGAACGATGAAATGCCACGTAGAGAAATTCTTCGTGCGGTTGAATCAAGTGGAAAGATGGGTTTTGCTGAAAGATCTTTCCTGTGGGTATTCTCTTGGCTGGATACACGTTTTAGAATTCAAGACTATTGGAATATGTCAAAAGGTGCTTACTACAACATGCACAGACAGATGCCGCTTACACACGCTGAGAAGTATAAATTGAGAATTATTTGGTATTGGTACCCTCTATACTGTCTTGGTGGAATCTCATTCCTATCTTTCATTATTCTGGTCATCACTGGAACTGTTCTAGGAATTTATTACGTTCCAGGAGGAGAAGGAATTCCTTCACCTGCCTATCTCAGTATGCAATATATCATGACTGAACTTCCGTTTGGATATATCATCAGAGCGGTTCATCACTGGGGAACTCACTTCATGGTAGCAAGCGTATTCTTACACATGTGTAGAGTTTATTTCACTGGAGCATATAGAAATCCAAGAGAACTTAACTGGTTGATTGGAGTTGCTTTAATGGCACTGACAATCGTGTTTGGATACTCGGGTTATCTATTACCTTGGGACTCTTTAGCATATGGTGCAGCAGTTATTGGAATAAACTTGGCAAACTCCAGCCCTCTTGTTGGAAAGTACATCGCAACCTTGTTGTTTGGAGGTTCTTCTCTAACATCAAGGACTGTCACGAGAATGTATTTCATTCACGTATTCATCTTGCCAGTAATAGTAACTGGCTTGATTATTGTTCATCTGTTTATTGTATGGGTTCAAGGAATCGCGGAGCCGCATTGATCAAGGAGGAATATTATGGGAATTGTAGAGAATCTAGGTCGTGTTGCTTCTTCTTACATGGAAGAGAAAGAAAAATTACAAACTGTGGGTGAAAAGAGAAAGAGAACTCGTATGGGTCATGGCTTTTGGCCTCATGAAGTTCTAAGAGACGTTCTAATCTTTGCATTCATGGCTGCTGTCTTGCTGTATTATGCTTGGTTGATCCCACCACCACTTCACGGTGCTGCCGACCCATATGCACAGGCTGGTTTCGTTTTCCCTGATTGGTATGTATTGTTTTCATACGGTTACCTAAGATGGGGAGAATATTTACCCCAATTCTTAGTTCCAACTGGTTTTATTGGTGAAATAGTTGGTCAACCTGTATTCCCATGGAACGCTGCTTGGTGGGGCGCTGCTCTAACCGGAATTCCAGTAGGTATTCTTGTCTTGCCTCCATTCCTTGGAGGAAGAGAAAAGCGACCTGTGGAAGACCCATGGTTTGCATCTGCCGGCGCAGTTTATCTTGCTCACATTTGGTTTATATCTGTATTTTCAATCAATATTTTCTTAGAATTATACCATAAAAATCGGTCTGATTATTGTAAATTGGATAGCCATGGGGATTTGCTCTGTGGGACTCGGGAACCATGGTTAGCCGAAGCATTCAACGCGATACCCTGGCTAATGACGGGCGTTCTGTTATGGATTTGTATCTACTTTGTAGCCAGAAGCATACTCTCCAAAGCATGGGGTTCAGGATTTACTCCAAGGCATGCCAAGCAAATTATTGTTGGAGCATTGATTCTATCCACTGCTGCCAGTGTCGCTACTTGGGATGTTTATGACAAAGGTTTCTGGGATGCTAAAGGACTGCTTACCATCAAAGATTATGATGAATTAGAATCCATGCGCACACAACCAACTGATGTTCATGTCCATGATACAAATGAATTCACTGATAACTTTGGATGGTCTGAAACCGGTGTTGTCCCCACTACTGCTTGGTTAGATTGGGGCATTTATCAGCCCGGTAGAGAAGTGATTATTGATTTCTCGGATTCTAATGGCCATCAGGATTCAACCAATGGAATTAATGCAGCCGCTGCTTCTATTGTACTAACATCTGTAGATTCTTGGCAGGCTTCTGGAAGTTTTGATGTTACAGAAGATCCAGTAAACTTCCCTGATGGACATCATGAAACAATTACTAGTTTCACTACTGACATCGCTTGTGAGCACCGTGCTGAAGAAAGAAAGATCAATGATGTCAAGACTGATTCAATGTTCAGTAGTACTATGAAAGTTACAGATTCAGATGGAAGCGTTGTTTCCGAATTTTCTAACTGTGTTGGAGATACTATTGAATTAACAGTTGGAACTTACCAATATGAGTTCAATGTTGACATCACTGGACCTTTGGCACTAAACGAAACAATGACTAAAGAAGCAAGTTTCACAATCGCATCATTCCAGCCGCTTCTTGTATGGGATAGCGGTGTTGACAGTTCTATTGCTGGTATGACTGTGAACCTAAGCAATACATCTGAAATGGCACTTGGCGCTGGAGAATTCAATGTTATCGAGAATCCAACATACCACACAAATCCTCTAAGTCTTGATGCAAAACTAACCTATGCTATGTTCATTCCATGTTTGACATTTGGTGCTATGGTATTTGTTCTCCTTAGATCAATGGCTCGTGGATATGAGTTTGAAATGAACAAATGTTACGGCTGTGACCTTTGTGATGATGCATGTCCTGTTAGACTATTCAACGGAGGAGATAAACTCAACATCATCTATAACTCATGGAATAATGAAGACGATGGAGTTCCGATGTACTCATGTCTAACATGTACTGCATGTACCAATGCTTGCCCTCAACTTGTTGATTATGACTCATATGTTGATATTAGAAGAGGTTTGATTGTTGGCGGACCACAAGCTGAGATTCCTCACACAGTATTACAAGCAGTTCTTGCTGCTGAGGCAGAAGAAGAAGCAGATGCTGATTTCGTATCGGTTGAAAACTATCCATTAACATCCAATATCGGATACTACCCTGGTTGTGTAGACTACCTTGACCAAGAGATGGTATTCTCACATGTCAATGAAGGAGAAATGAATCTTGGTGATTCAACTACCGCTGCTTTCACTCTATTTGATGAAATGGAAGTCGATGTTTCTTATCTAGGAAGAGATTTCCTCAAGTGTTGTGGTCACGACCAGAAGTGGCAAGGACTAACTGAAGTCTTTGACAAACTAAAGGCCTACAATCAAAAGAAGATCAAGCAATCTGGAATTGATACTCTTGTATCTTCGTGTGCAGAATGTTTCAGAACATTTGCTCGTGACTATGAACTTGAAGATGTTAAGGTCATGCACACTACAGAGTTCCTAATCGAGAATGGCTTTGATATGAATCTAAAGGCTAATGAAGAAACCACAGTAACATATCACGACCCATGTAGACTAGGAAGACAAATGGGTATCTATGAAGAACCAAGAGAACTTATTGATAGTGTCGAGAATGTCAGTATCGTTGAAATGGAACACCATGGCGAAGATGCAATGTGTTGTGGTGTCTCAAGCATGATGTCATGTAATGAGAATGCACGTGCACTAAGAGTTGCCCGTATGGAAGAAATTAGAGATACTGGAGCAGATACTATGCTTACATCATGTCCTAAGTGTGTATCTCACTTTGAGTGTCTTAAGTTTGAAGGCGATGAAAAATATGCAGATATCGAAATTCTGGATGTTGTATCATTCCTTGCTAAGCAAGTCAATGAAAAGAAAGCAGCAATCGGTTCAGAGACTCTGAATGTTGTTGATTCTGAGGCTTGATTAACTCTCGTCATTCATTCCGACGATTTCATAGTTTGAAGGGAATAGTGCAATTGCGACCCCTCCAATTAGGGCTAGTAATCCCCAACCAAACATCTGTTGAACAAATAACATCTCCAATGCTAATACAACCAAAGCAAGACCACCTAAGTTTGAGACCCAAACCAATGTCTTGAATGTTGAAAGTGAAACTCCAGTTGTTTCACCCTTTCTAAATGGACCAAATTCGCCACCAAAACGCTGAGCATCTGTTTTCGTATCTTTTGACATATCATCACCTATCTATCATGCTTATTGCATCTGTTGGACATGCAAGTACACAGAGTCTACATCCAGTACAAGCATCTCGAATGATCTTAGCTTTACGATTTGATTCCACATTCATCAATGGACTTCGCATCTTTACTTTGTATAATTCAATAGCATCATCATCACAAACAATGTCACATTGGTCACAACCAATACACAAACTCTCATTTACGAAGGCAACGGTTTCTTCACCGCCTTTAATTGAGGCGTGTTGAACTCCTCGTTGACGATTAAGTGATGCACGTATGCGAAGAGCCTCTGCTTCTCGGCGCTTTCGCAACTCATCAGCAGACGTCATACAGTCACCCCGACGGTGGCCTTCTCTTCAAACCTAACGACTGTCATATTTACAAGTAAATCGCCAAAACAATAGAATGCACCAACCAAAAGTGGAGGATTCCAAGCGGTCAAACCAGTCCATGGAACTTCATTTGCCCAAGTCCAATTACCTAATTGTGTACCTACTATCTCCATTGCTAATGCAGCCCAAGCCATAGAGGCATACAATCGTGGTTGAGGACCAAACTTAGTGAAAACTAATACCAAGACTAGAAGAATAAGCCCAGATGTATCACTACCATCATAGACACCATATCCGACCATTGGAATAAATGGGATTAGAATTGGTAAAGCCAGTGATTGTTTCATTTTAGTTGCCATAATCCTGCCGAGGTCGAATAAGAAATAGTGACCTGCTGGAACAAATAATGGCATTAATCCTCGTTGATATTCATAGATATTCCAAACTTCGCTAAAGAATAACTCCATCGGTGTAGCAAAAGCAAGAACTGTAATCATCTCAATTCTTTCTTTACGATTAGTTGACTTGTAAATATAAGCAAAAACACCCCAGCACCAGATATTTACTGGCCACTCTGCCAGGTCATCAGGTAGTAATCCACCAAATGCAGTAGCAGAAATCCATAGGCCGATAAGGATAGTTAGTGAGTATAACCATGCTCTGCCCATATATATCCCAGTAGATGTTCAGTATAATTGATATGCCTGATTAGTTATCAGTTTTGATATGCTGAGAACTCTTTGCCCATTGCAAGCATCGAAAGTTCAGCCACTAAGGCATGCCAACCATGAGCATGCTTACCATATAGGTGACCGACTTCTGAATGACTTTGAAAAATAGCACTTGGAGAATTGAGATTATCGATATCACTCTTCTTTTCGTTTATTCTATAGAACCATGAAGCAGCCTGCCCATCGACCAAGTAAACAACTGGTTCAACTGGACCATCTGATTCAGTATTGAGGCAGGTTGGAACACCTTCTTGTATGAGGAAATCCTCTACATCAACTCCACCTTTAGAGTACATTAGTTTCTTCATTTTGCGATTAGAAAGAGCAAGTAATTCACTACCACTCTTGACCGATAAAATGCCCAAACCATAAGTTCCACTATTATTCTTGATAAAGACAACTGGCTCTCTATCTATCCCCATCGCTTGGTACCTTGCACCAATCTTGGATAAGAAATCATCAACTTCTGCAGCAAGTTCAATCCTACAAGCCTCTTTATCCAAGCACTTATCTTTTGAAATAAACCAATCAGTCATCAAATACCAAGATTCTATGCCCAACATTTCAGAAATCTCATCAATATAGCCTTGTAATGCTTGATAATGATCTGATTTCTTTCTTACATGCCAACCCATCTGGGGTGGAGGAGAAACTCTTGACGTTCCTAGGCCAGGAACTATTCCTTCTGTCAAGTCATTATTTAGTAGGATTAAATCTGGTCTTTGACCATCAATAGTAATTCTTTGTTCACCATCAAAATCTTTCAAAACTACATTATCCAATTTTAGTGGACCTGACAATCCATCTATTGAACCATGTTCTCCAAGTTCTGGGGAACCAATAGTACATCTAAAATCTGCCATCAAAAGTAATCTTTGAAGAGTTCTCAAATTCTCTGCATATGCAGCATTTCTTGTGTGAGCCTCAGGATAAAGATGAACCCATTTACAATTTTTATCACGTCTCAAAATATGATTTCGTAGTAGCGCAGCGAGATGTTCTTCATCTTCTTTGGCGACATTATTGAAGCCAGCAGGGAAGTGATTAGCATCGACAACAGCAATTTTCCATCCTGCATCACGAATGTCAACACTACCATAGATTGGAATTGAAACTTCACTTCTCTTTTTCTCCATCCAAGCAGTAATCTCTTCCCGCTTATCCTCAATCAATGATGTTAATTCATGCAAATTCATCATATCACCTCATCGAGTAGTTCAATCGCAGAACCTGTACGCTTACTACGCCCACCATCTAAGATGTGCATAGCCTCAAACAACCCAAGTCCAATCGCTAATTCGGGCTGTGACTCAAGAACCTTACTAAATTTGGAATACTTTTTACAGATTTCATCGCCTCTAGGTTTTAGTTCACTAAGGAATGCTTTGAGCAGTGAAGGAGAAGTTGCTGTTCCGGCTGGTAATTTTGGCCTTCTAACAATGTCTTTGGGTAGATTGGTTAGGTCGGCTGCTGCTCTTAACGCCGCTTTCTCTTCCATGTTTTTTGGTAGTCTCCATTCCATAGGAAGTTTACTTGAAGCCTCTCGATGAGATTTTCCAAGGAAAGGAACTCTTACCTCTAAAGAATGAGCCATTGAATGCCGATCAACAAGTCTGAGTTGAAAATTGCTCAACTGCCCATGTTCTAATTCAAATTCTAAGAATTCCTCTAATGAAGAAGTATGTTGCTCTGGCATATGATTTGCATTATACCAATTATCTCCGATTGGCAGATTTGAATTTAAGATATCTCCAGTAACCGATGAATCAATACTTTCAATTCGGCTACGGATTAGATTAGCATGGCTTTCCAAGTCACGATAGCGAGGGTATCCTGCATGTAATTCATCAGCACCTTGACCACATAACCCAACTGTTACCTGCTCTCGCATCTTCTTGAATAATGGCTGGAAGAATAATACAGACACATCTAAATCTTCACCATGCCAAGCTAAATCAGGTAATATCGATTCAAATGAATCTTCAGGCAATATGTATTGATGATGTTTCAAATCCAAAGTTGAGGCCACTACCTCTGCTGCTTGCCAGTCGGGATTATCTTCACTTTCTGCTACAGTCCAACAATCAGGAACTGGCTGGTCTGCTCGCTTGGCAGCTTCATGTGCTACTGCTGCTACCAGTGAAGAATCAAGTCCACCGGATAGAACAATTCCAACTGGAACATCAGACATCAACCGTTCTTGAACTGCTTCAACAAAAGTGTCGAGTAAAGTTTCAGCATCTGTATCTGGATTCCAAGTACTACTTGGATTGACTTTTTGCCTCTCAATATTGGCGATAGAATGCAAGTAAGCACTTCCTGACTCTTTAAGTTTCCAGACTTCAACAGTACCTGGTCTAACTTGTGTTACATCTTTGAGCAAAGTTGTTCCATCCAATGGATATTCCCAAGCCAAACGAATCGCCAATGCGGTTTCATCCAATTGTGGAATGTGACCTTCATGGCCCCTTAATGCTTTTATTTCACTGGCAAATAACAGACTTCCATCGACAACTGTCCTAACAAGAGGCTTGATACCCATAGGGTCTCTTGCCAAAATTAATTCTTGGCGTTTAGAGTCCCAAAGTGCAAATCCATACATGCCATTTAGTTTGGAAATCCATTGTTTGTGGTCATCGGCTGAAGTCGAACTGATTTTTTCTGGAATAGTTGAGTCGTGTAGAGCAAGTATTGATTCTGAATCCCCTCTTGTTTGCCAAGAATAACTGTAATTATTACGGATTGAACGGTAATTGTAAATTTCACCATTAGCGATCAAAACTTCACCATCATGCCCATGCATAGGTTGCTGACTACCGTTAAGGTCGACTATTGCTAACCTTGTATGACCTAATGAAATATTTTCATCTGACCAAACATCTTGTCCATCTGGGCCTCTATGCTGAATCAAATTGATCATACGATGAACTACCGCAGAATCTGGATGACCAAACATGCCTGCGATTCCGCACATGTGTTAAGGCTGTAAGGGGTTGTTCTTCAATAATGGTATTGAAAAACAATAAGCATTACCAAAGAGGATATTGGAACATTGAGACAGCGAGTAAAACCATTGTCAATCCAAAAACGAAATAATACGCACCTTGAGATGGTTCTGTATGTTGGTTGTCTTCATCCATGTCTCTCACATTACCTTCGAGCATTAATTCCCATTTTAACATATTGAATAAAATCACAATAAACCGATGAATGGTTCAAGGATTAGAATTCCTGCGAGAGGTATCAGCAACATTGTGGCATTATCATCGATATAGCGCAATCTTGGCATCTCGGCAAAAACACATATTGGTGCAAAAATGAATGCTAACCACCAAGGAGTTGCAAAAAGATACCAACATATGAGCCATATTGCTAACATAAAGGCAATTGAGTAAATCATCACACCTCTTGTTTCTACGCCCATTCGACGGATTTCCCCCATGAATGGGTCGCCAAAAGACAATGAAAAGATCAAGGGATATGCATACTGCTTTATTGGAGCCAATAGAAGTACCATNCCAATTGCCAGTCCACCCCAAGCCAAGGCAGAAACTTGTTTTGCCTCATATTCTCTTTGTCCAAAAATAGTAAATTCAAATTTTAATCTAATTGCTTCACCAAATATAGCAACCAATATTACAATTGATACGACCTCAGGTAGTGAATAGCCAAGAGAGTCTGCAAATGATTCACCAAACTCGAAAAATATGAACGGTATAATGAACATTGAAATGTGAAATGCTCGACGGAAAATATGACCATAAACNCCTCCTACTGACAAGTCTACTGGATTTGTTAACTCTACTTGTTCTGACAATCAATCATCTCCTAATAATATCAAGGCATCTTTGATAGAAATTGAACCTATCGCCAACTTTTCTAGAATTTCGTCTAGTTTGTCAGATTCTAAGATTTTCCGCTCATATTCAGCAAGTAACCTCTCTCGCCACTTTGCTTTTTTCGAGCGCCCTGTGTCTTCAAGTTCAAGTAACACTGTGGATGCTTGTTCAATTCCTTCTCCCGATAATGCAGAGGTGAGAATAATAGGTGGTGTTTGGCCTATGCCTAATTCAAAGGACTCCTTAATTTCACTAGCATGCTGACTAGCACCGGAAATATCGGACTTATTGACAATTACAGCATCTGCCAATTCCAGTAGTCCTGCTTTTTCGGCTTGTACTCCATCTCCACGAGCAGGCCCCTCAACAACCACAATTCTGTCGGTTATCGCCGCACACCTCACTTCTGATTGTCCAGAACCAACTGTTTCGATGATTACTCTTTGCCAACCGATGGCACTTAGGAATTCAACCATATCTGAAACGATTAACGGCGCACTGCCAGAAGATTTTCTAGTTGCAATAGAACGTATGTAGATCAAGTCTTTGTATTGTTCATTATCAATAGCAGTAATTCTAACTCTATCCCCAAGTAAAGCACCTCCTGTACGTGGAGAAGACGGGTCGATTGCCAGCAGAGCAGTTTTGATTCCTTTAGATGACCAATCGATCAATATTTTATCTATCAAACAAGATTTCCCCACTCCTGGAGCACCTGTAATAGCGATTGAAGACCATTTGTCTTGTTGAGATGTAGTGAAAATTGAGGGAAATTTCGCCTTTATTTGATTAAGCGTAAAACTTCGATTTTCCAAACCGCTCAATACTCGGGCAATAGCGCGCCTATCTCCATTTATCGCTTCGGTTATGAGTTCCAAGTCCAAACTCTCACCTCTCAAGCTGATGATTCCCAGTTCCAGTCTCCATTCTGTCCAACTCCAGCATCACTTATTTCGCATGCTTTAACAATAAAATCTAATATTTCAGTTGTAGGAGTCCCTGGACCAAATATCGCTTTCATACCACAGTCAAACAGAACATCACGGTCTTCAAAAGGAATAATTCCGCCACCAAAAACAATTACATCATCCAATCCTTCCTTGACTAATAGTTCACAGACTTTAGGAAAAAGATGATTATGAGCACCAGAGAGTGAAGAAAGTCCTAAAAATCTGGCATCTTCATCTCTAACCGTATCTACGATTTGTTGGGCTGTCCTTCTAAGTCCAGTATAGATTACTTCATGGCCAGCATCTCTTAGAGTTCTGGCAACAACCTTAGCACCTCTATCGTGTCCATCAAGACCCGGTTTGGCAACTACAATCCTCAAAGGTTCGCTCATCAAATCTTCGAAGTGCTGCTCACCTAAGAACACACCCCCTAAATAAGCAATTTTAGAAACATTAGGCGAGTTAAATCTACCTCTAAAAAGCGAAATGCGTTGATTATTTCATAGGCAATCAATAAGGGCGGGTTTTACGTAGCAAAGATTGGCGAAGCCTATGTCAAGTACTGAAGATAGACTCAAAGACCTACGAGTTCGTAAAGCCCAAAGTGAAGCTGGGGGGGGCCAAGCAAGGGTTGATGCTCAGCATAATCGAGGTAAAATGACTGCTAGAGAACGCCTTGAAATGCTTCTTGATGATGGTTCTTTTCAAGAAATTGACGCTTTGGTTGAACACCGATGCAAAGATTTTGACATGGACAAGAATATAATCCCTGGAGATGGAGTTGTTACAGGTCATGGATTAGTCAATGGCAGAGAAGTTTTCGCGTTTGCACAAGACTTCACTGTCTATGGAGGTTCTTTAGGAGAAATGCATGGATTGAAGATTTGTAAAATACTGGACATGGCACTAAAAACCGGAAGACCAGTAATTGGATTAAATGATTCAGGTGGTGCAAGAATACAGGAAGGAGTCGCATCATTAGGAAGTTATGCTGAAATATTTTTTAGAAATGTTCGAGCATCTGGAGTTGTACCACAAATCTCAGTGATCATGGGACCATGTGCTGGTGGAGCAGTATACTCTCCAGCAATCACAGACTTTGTAATCATGGTTGACCAAACTGCTCACATGTTCATCACTGGCCCAGAAGTAATCAAGACCGTTACCAATGAGGTGGTTTCCTTTGAAGAATTGGGTGGTGCTATGACTCATGGAAGTAGGTCAGGAGTTTCCCACTTCACTGCAGAAGATGATGAAGGTGCAATCAATTTAGCAAGAGACTTATGCGATATGCTACCATCTAATAACTTAGAAAAAGCGCCAACTAAGAAAACCAGTGACCCTTCAAATCGCTCTTGTGATAAACTTGATTCTATAATTCCAGATGAATCAAACAAGCCATATGATGTTGTAGATGTAATTACTGAAATTGTAGACGATGGCGGATTCCTTGAGGTTCAAGCAGATTGGGCGCAAAATATTGTAATTGGATTTGCCCACATGGGTGGACACACTGTAGGAATTGTTGCTAATCAACCGAAAGTTTTGGCTGGATGCTTAGATATCGATGCCAGCGATAAAGCAGCCAGATTTGTCCGATTCTGTGATGCATTTAATATTCCGATTATTACTTTGGAAGACGTCCCTGGATTTTTACCTGGGACCAATCAAGAATGGGGAGGTATCATTAGACATGGTGCGAAATTACTCTATGCATTTGCTGAAGCAACGGTTCCAAAACTAACTGTAATTCTAAGAAAAGCATATGGTGGAGCATATGACGTTATGTCTTCAAAACATATTCGTGGCGACTATAATGTCGCATGGCCATCAGCAGAATTAGCCGTCATGGGTGCTGATGGGGCTGTTGAAATTATTCATCGACGCCGCCTTAAGAGTGCAAGAAACCCTGAACAAGAAAGAGAGAGATTGACCGATGATTTCAATGAGACTTTCGCTAACCCTTACAAGGCTGCTGCTCTAGGTTACATCGACGATGTTATAGAACCGAGCGAGACCAGAAATAAACTGATACGCTCCCTAGAAATGCTACTTGACAAGGAAGAACTTAGACCTGCTCGAAAGCATGGAAACATACCACTATGAGGCGATTTTATGGCAGATGAAGAGATTCTAAGAATGGCTGCTATCGCTGCAGTGATTTCAATTCTCAATGAACAATCAGATGACCCTTCACAGGCTGGAAGAATGCCTGGCTCATCATGGTCACAAGATCATAGAAGGATGAATATGGGTAAATCATCATTGATGAACTTACGAGCAAGTCGCTCACCATGGAAGTGATTACATGTCAGATAAAAGAAAAGTCATAGTTGATGGAACTGAATTTGAAGTCGAACTTGAGATGGATGGAACTACATGGAACGCTACAGTCGAAGGTAGGACTTTCAAAATCGAAGTGCCAGACTCAGGGCCTGTAATGAAAAAGAAAAGGAGCCCTGGAGCTAAGAAAAAGAAATCTGGAACCGTTTCAGCAAATATTCCCGGTAAAATTGTCACCATTGAAGTCAGTGAGGGAGATGTTGTTGAAGAAGGGCAAGTAATTCTAATTCTTGAAGCAATGAAAATGCAGAATGAAATACAGGCACCAATTTCGGGCACAGTTAATTCTGTTCATTGCGAAGAAGGGCAATCTATCGAAGCAAATGTACCATTGGTTGTAATTGAACCAGAACCCAGCGAGGATTGAAACCGTTATTTTCTTACGAAACAAAGCGATAATTAAAGTGCACTTAGGTTTAGGGTTAGATATGTCCGCAGATGCAGTATGTGATTACCTCGGATGTGGAAATACTGGCGAAATAGTTTCTAGACTATCTCCAGAGGGTTTCCTTGTTGCAACTGGCAAAAAAGCATACTCATTTAGAGAAGCATATAGAAGATTTCACTACTGTCAAAAATGCCACGATGAACTGATGAGTGGTGTATGGTCGAGGGTTAGAAAACCAGATGACAAAAAGGACGGTCATGTCGCACCTACTGCAATTTGATTTATTTCAATACGACCAAGTCAATCATAAACCAGTACTTACTGCGTAGATTATGGCTGAGAGTGTATTTTTTAATAAGTCTAAGAAATTATCATCCACTTGTATAGTTTTGATGTTCCTTATTATGAGTTTATCTTCTGTAATTGGAAATGTTTCTGCTGTTGGAACAAACCAAAATGACATAGGAACATCAGGTGGAGATTTACCTGATAATTTATCATCCATAACCTCAATACCAAACTTGATTTTTAGTGGATCAACTAACGGTACTGGTGAACTATATCCATCTAGCGATGAATATGATTACTTGAGAGTTAGTTTGGCTGCAAATGAAGGTTTAGCAGTTGAATTATCTTTTGATTCATCAGATGATTTTGACTTAGCAATATATGATTCATCTGCACAAAATATTATTGATGATTCATATATGTACAATCCCGAAACTGTCACAACTAATGGTTCAACACATGGAGGCGTAGTTTATATCGAAATTTACGGATACTTATTTAGTTCAATTTCGAATTGGTCATACGATATAACAATTTGGAAATTCACTACTAATTCAACCGGTGGAGGAAATGGAAGTGGAGGTAGTTCTGGAATTGCGGTTCCAAGCCCATGTACAGGCAATAACACTGTTGGGCAAGACATTCTTGAACCAAATGATGCACAGGCTACCGCAACTTTAGCGTCTCTCTTACCAATATATTGTACAGGACTAAGCATTGGCAGTACGACTTCTGCCGGAACATCTGATGAGGATTTCTTTGAAGTCTCTATGATTAGTGGTGTTACTTATTATTTCAATCTCACATTCGCTCACGCTAGTGGCGATGTTGATGCACAATTAGAGGATTCTTCTGGAAGTACACTTTCATTCAATAATTTTGGATACATGTCGTCTTCGAGTGACAATGAGGCTGGTGAATATACTGCAACAACAAACTTTACAGCATATTTCAAAGTATACCTATATTCATTTGGAACTGTAACTACAGGTAATACTTATGACATTGAAATTTCAACTGATAACCCTGGCGGTGGACAATCATTTTCCACAATTGATGTAACTATGAATAACCTAACAAATGTAACACTAGAGATGACTGGATTGACTGTAGGAGATACTTACCAGTATGAATTTTATCAATCATTTGAAAATGGAATGAATGAAACAATTACTTATCAACTGGCTCAAGGACCATTTTCATTTGTCGCAACATCAACATCTGAAACTGTAAATTATACAATCTCAGGTGGAGACATTGAAGGATACTATTCCGTTTCTGCTAACCTTTCTGATAACCTAGGAGCAAGACTCAGTTCCGACGTAGATTCAATCTACAAAGAATTGTTAATAATTGACACAACATCATCCACGACTGGAGAAATATTTGCCAGTAACTTAACTGCTGGAAATCAATATACATTACAATGGATTGTTGTTGATTTAGTACTTTACCTTGATGAACTCAATGCTGGGCAGAGTTTAGAATTCGCGCTCAACCAATCTTTGGTAGACCAAAACTATACCAATTTCTCTGCACTCTCCAATTCAAACTATTGGCAAGTAGGTTGGCAAAACCCAACAACTGCTAATGAACATGGTTTTATTGCATTATTATCTATTCAAGGAGTCAACACTAACCTTTCAGCCGGCGAAGGTTACATTGGATGGCATGACGATGAATTTATTCCACAACTACCTTCAGCAGTAATAACAAATTATTCTTTGAGTACTACATCGACAAATAATGATTTTACCTCTGAAGGACTAGACCTAGTTACTGGCGATAATTACTACCAACAATTTAGAGTTGAAGACTCCGGAGGAGCAGATATTGCATATTCTACTCTAACATCTTACACAGCTACTTCGCAAAATATGTCATTTGGAAAATTCTTCTATACCACTCCTACTGTTTCAGGCCAATACTGCCTACATTCAGAATTATATGATTCAAACAATGTNCAATTGATCGGTGATTATGTTTGTATCCTATTTGTTTTCGATGATGACAATGATGGTATTGCAAATGAAGATGANATTTGTCCAAATACTACNCCTGGTTCAATGGTTGATTCTAATGGTTGTGCACTATCGCAAAAAGATACNGATGGTGACGGATATAATGACGATGTAGACGATTATCCTAACGATGCAACNCAGTGGGTTGATGGAGATGGAGATGGATATGGAGATAATCCAAATGGAAACGTTCCTGATGCTTTNCCGTATGACAATACTCAATGGGCAGACCAAGATGGTGATGGATACGGAGATAATCCAAATGGAAACTATTCTGATGCTTTCCCTACAGACCCTACGCAATGGAGTGATTCTGATGGTGATGGTTATGGAGATAATGCCAATGGAAATAATGCTGATTTATGGCCTACAGACTCAACACAATGGACAGATTCTGATGGCGATGGATATGGTGATAACCCAAGTGGTACTAATGGTGACCAATTCCCATTCGATAATACACAATGGGCAGACCAAGATGGAGATGGCTATGGCGATAATGCCAATGGCAATAACGCTGACCAATTCCCTACCGATGGCACACAATGGGAAGACCAAGATGGTGATGGTTTTGGAGATAATATAGCTGGTAATAATGCAGATAAGTTCCCTACAGAGCCTACTCAGTGGTATGATTCAGATGACGATGGCTATGGCGATAATCAAGCCGGTCTAAATCCAGATGCATTCCCAACTGATGGAACCCAATGGGAAGACCAAGATGGTGATGGCTATGGCGATAATCAAAATGGAAACAATCCTGATAAATTCATCACTGACCAAACTCAATGGTTTGATGCAGATGGCGATGGCTATGGAGATAATGCTAACGGAAATAACCCTGACCTATGTCCAAATACTCCTTTTGGAGATAGCGTAGATGCTACAGGTTGTTCTGCATCACAATTGGATGATGACATGGACGGTGTTTCTAATGAATTAGATGCTTGTCCGTCAACTCCTGCAGGTGAAAGCGTAAATTCCGCTGGATGTTCTGGCTCACAAAAAGACACAGATAATGATGGTGTAATGGACCTATATGACTTATGTCCATCGACTCCTCTAAACTCTATTATTGACAATTCTGGTTGTGCAGATAGCCAATTAGATACAGATAATGACGGAATTAATGATGATATTGACTTATGCCCAAGTACCGCACCTCAATCTAATGTTAACGGGCAGGGTTGCTCTGCTTCTGAAAGAGACTCTGATTTAGATGGTGTAAAGGATAATGTTGACCTATGTTCTTCCACTCCAACTGATGAAACACCTGATGATGAAGGATGTTCAGACTCGCAAAAAGATGATGATTTCGATACTGTTTACAATGATGAAGATAACTGNCCTAATACTGCTCTTAATGCAGATTATGATTCATTTGGCTGTTCCCCAGATCAATACGATGACGACAATGACCAAATTGACAATACCTTAGACCAATGTGCTGCAACTCCAAATGGAGAGCAAGTAGATTCAAATGGTTGCTCAGAATCTCAAAAAGATGAGGACAATGACGACATCTGGAATTCAGATGACTTGTGCTATGATACNTTACAAGGACANTCNGTTGACCAACAGGGCTGTTCTGAATACCAAAAAGATGATGATGATGATGGATATTCAAATGCTATTGATCAATGTAAAGGTACTCCGCCTAGTGCCATTGTAAATTCCAAGGGTTGCGCTAAGAGTCAATTAGATACCGACAATGATGGTGTTAATGATGCAGAAGACGCATTCCCTACCGATGCAAATGAATCTATTGATACAGATGGCGATGGAGTCTCTGACCGATGGGACGACTACCCAGAAGACCCAACAAGGTCTGAATCTGTCTCTGAAGACAGTGGGAACGGAATGATGTTCGCATTCCTCGCAATAATAGTTCTAGGAATAATAGGCGCTTTATTGGTCGTTAAGAATCGACAGACTGAGCCTCAACAAAATTCACTATTTGCCCAACAAATGCAGTATGATAATTCAACTGAAACAAATATGGCGCAGCAGAAAGATATTCCAAATATTGAGGCTCAAAGCGCCCCAGTATCATGGGAAGAAAATGGAGTTCATTGGACTAAAGATGAAGCTGGCAATCTATCTTACTTCAATCAAGAAACTCAACAATGGACTCAATACAATCAATGATTCATAGATTAAAAGAGAGATAAATATGAGAAAATCAACTTTCTTGATTACTTTTCTTATGCTTGTTTCTATTAATTTTTCAGGTTGCATCTCTGAAAATTCAAATTCATCAATGATTGATTTATCCGTTAATTTTCAACAGACAAACGGCACAATTATTGAAACTTATATTGATGGTGAGTTGTCTTCTATAGAAAATGTAGAATTAAGTTTTGATTTTTCTAAAACTACATCCGATGAGCAAATAATAACTTATGGAATCAGTACTAATGATGGTAGTCAACCAATTACTGTTGAAGCGAATTCTAAATCAATTATATCTATTGAATTTAACGAACATGGAATTTACCACCTTGATGCCTATGCTGTTGATTCAAAAAATAATATTGAAAATATTTCAATCTTCATTCGCATTGACTTTAGAATTGATTGGGTTGAATCAAATACAAACGATCCAAAACCCCTCTCATTCAATCCCATACCCGATAATAATGGTACTTATCCATATATGATTGAAGTATCTTCTATGGTTGAAAATCCAAGTCTTATCGATGAATTTGGAGGGGGAGGACAAACCATCGAGTTAACATGGAAGATGTTTGATGAATCAAATGATGTATGCTTATCAAAAAGTACTCAANTTGAGGACGGTGAGTCTGACGACTGGTATGCTATAGATTTCAATACTTATGAAACTCATATTTTGAGAATCGAATATGATGATGGACAAGACTATGTCAATATCGAACAATCAATTTCTATAATCTANCACAGCACTGAATCAGAGCCAGTAATTGATTAAATCAAACTACGCCTTGNGCAATCATTGCTTCAGCAATCTTAAGGAAACCTGCAACATTTGCTCCAAATACNTAATCTCCTGGACGACCATACTTTTCNGCCGTTTCAGAAGCATTCTTGTGAATGTTTACCATGATTCCGTCTAGTCTTGTATCGACTTCTTCTCTAGTCCATCCAAGTCTAAGTGAGTTTTGAGACATTTCAAGACCTGATGTAGCAACTCCACCTGCATTTGATGCTTTTCCAGGAGCAAATAGAATTCCACCCTTGTGGAATACTTCTACTGCTTCAGGAGTGCAAGGCATGTTAGCGCCTTCAGCAACTGCAATGACATTATTATCGACCAATAGTTTTGCTTCTTCGCCATTCAGTTCGTTTTGAGTAGCACAAGGTAGAGCAACATCGACGTTTACTCCCCATAGGCCATTTGGAGTTGGTTCTGGAGCGGATGCTGTGAATGTTGCACTATCATAGTTATCTGCATATTCAGAAATTCTTCCTCTACGATTGTTTTTCAAATCCATAATCCATGCTAACTTTTCTCTATCAATTCCAGCAGGATCATGAATCCATCCACTAGAATCAGACATAGTGACAGGCTTACCGCCTAAATCTAGTACTTTCTCACAAGCAAACTGTGCCACATTTCCTGAACCTGAGATAGATACTGTAGCACCATCAAAGGACTTACCCTTTGTAGCTAACATCTCTCTAGCGAAGTATACCAAACCATATCCTGTTGCTTCAGGTCTAATTAGAGAACCGCCGTATGACAATCCTTTTCCAGTTAAAACACCTGCTTGGAATTCATTTTGTAGTTTCTTGAACATACCAAACATGTATCCAATTTCTCTTCCTCCAACACCGATATCACCAGCAGGAACGTCGCAGTTATGTCCTATATGTCTCCATAATTCCATCATGAATGATTGACAGAATCTCATTACTTCGCCGTCAGACTTACCCTTAGGATTGAAATCTGAACCACCTTTTCCACCGCCCATTGGCAAGCCTGTAAGGGAATTCTTGAAAATTTGCTCAAATGCTAGGAACTTTAGAATTGAAGCATTAACGCTTGGATGGAATCGTAGTCCACCTTTGTAAGGTCCAATTGCGCCATTAAATTGTATTCTAAATCCACGATTTACTTGAGTTACACCTGAATCATCAACCCAAGGCACACGGAAATGAATTAAACGCTCTGGTTCAACAACTCTCTCGACTACAGATTTATACTCAGGATGAGCCTCAAGAACAGGTTCTAGTGATTCTAACACTTCTTTAACAGCCTGATGGAATTCTGGTTGCTCAGGGTCTCTTGCCACTACATTATCATAAATTGAATCTAAAACGCTCATCTCTACACCTTGACACTATGTGTTATTCACGGGCAATTGAAACTACCTTCTAATAGTTGCCCCGTTAAGATTGCTAAACGTCCCAAAAACAGACTTTCTATCAATTGTTAAACGGGCAGACAATGTTGAATCTCTGCAGTCTTTCTAAACGTCTTTGGCCTTGCGAGTCTACCTCTGACATAGCATGTATCGCTTCTTCAATCATAGCGTGTTGGTCTGGTTGGACTTGAATTATTGTCCTAAATGAATTAAGCATAGACCACTCATCTTCAGAAATAACTTCGTCATCAAGAGCCGCAATAAGAGCAGCCTGATAAGTAGAAACATCACCTAGTTGTTGTCCTGAGTAATCCTCTTCCATGTCATCGAATGGATTCTTCTCTTCACCTCTAACAACAGCCAAGCATTCTGCAGTATCACTAGGAGAAACTCCCAAAGAACCTGCAAGAACATGTAGTATTGCAGCTTCATCGTCGGTAATGATTTGATCATCCATGGCTTGATTAAGTGTTCTAAGATAAAGGTAAAGACCTCTGCTAGGAGTTAGGCTCATAATTCATCTCAACCACTCCAGTCGTATATTTATTGCCATACACAGTTTGTCATAAAATGATTCTAAATTGCAACAAAAAAACCACACATGCCCTCCAGTATGGCGTTTTTAATAAAAATAATTTGTAATACATCGTAAGTCAATTCGTAATCATCTGTAATAAATACTATAAGGTAAGGACATGTAGGAAGGTTTGAGAGGAACCAAAATGACTGCTCCAAGTACATTGATATCCCTTCGTATTACAGAAGAGGATTTACAGTTACTAGACTCTAGAATTGGAACTGATGGAGCACGTAGCAGGTCTGATGTTGTCAGATTAGCAATCCAAGAATTCCTAAATGGTCAACCTCTTCTTTCTGAAATGGATTCGGTAAGAATTCCATTAGGACGTGGAGATCAAATGCGCTTAGGACATTTGTATGAACTACAAGGAACTACTACTCAAGAAGCAGCACAACAAGGATTGAAGCTGTTCATTCGACAAGCCTTGGAAAAGGAAATCGAAGAAACAAAACTACTCGAAGAAGCTGTTGCGAAAGCTCGTGCTTCTACGATAAAACGCGAAGAATACCAACAATAATGGTGAGAGTGCAAGAGGGGATGGGATGATTAGGCATAACGAAAAAAGAAACTTTCGTAATGCCACCTTCGGCGCCAGACAAGACAGATCCAATCTGTTTGGCTTAGCCGCTTTGCGTTTGCGTGCCCGTTTTGCACGCGATGGATCAGGCCCTATGTCTGATGACAATGGACCAAATTTCCCTCCGGAAGACGGACGGGGGGACTCCGATTCCACCCCAGCTTGCTGAGTTGGTGGTTCCCACGTGCCTAGCCCCACATACTAGGCACAATTATTCACCTCAGTGCAGCCGCGCCCCCAATCCTTTAGAATGGTCGACAGTGGATTGGTAATATGAAGCCTNGAGNCGGNGTNGANANNGAGAGTGATTTTCGCTTTCTTGCNCATGAAACNCCNAGNCCTGGGCAAATTGANATGATNTATGAATCNCGAGAAGCNCTAAGGAAAAATGGNTACCATCTNGCTGCTGCACCNACNGGNATNGGNAAAACNGCNGCATCACTAGCAGCNGCANTNGANATNNCNNGNNTATCTGANNAAAANGTGCACATACTGTTCCTTACNGGNAGNCAATCACAACATAGNATAGTTATNGAAACTGTNAGNCAAATAAATTCNNGNANNACTGGCATNGAATCNANTGTCAANGTTGTNGANTTGATTGGNCGNGAATCAATGTGNGATTTNATNGANATGCAAACTGGAAAATGNGANTGTGAAAANGGNTCNTCTGAAGGNTCTAAGTTNGCTAGNCGTGATGANATGAGNGATTANATCNTAGAACATCCANGNCANGTAGAAGANACNATTGAAAAATGTAAGNTTTGGGGNACNTGTGCTTGGTCAACNTGTAGNTATGCNGCCAAGGATTGCGAAATATTGGTNTGTGACTATAACCATGTTTTTTCCGATAATGTTNGAGAGAATTCNTTACCATCNATGGGAATAAACTTAGAAAATTCAATNATAATTGTCGATGAAGCACATAATCTACCTGATAGAATCAGNATGAANATGGAAAGNATTGTNACNCCNACNATCGTNAGNAATACTNCAATGGAATTAGAGGANTATCTNGGACACTTAGAANNAGATTATCAAAGAAATATGTCTACTGCNGTNGCNAANGAAATGGAAATNGTTGATTGGACATTCGAAATANTGAAACTTGTAAGAAGTAAGATNGCAGATTTATTTTCNANTCTNCACTCNGAACTGGGCTATAACAAGGATGAATCNATGGTAGAGATATCTCAACTTACCAATGTATTTCACTCTGCATGTGATGANTATGAAGGNCTATCTGGACAAAAGAAACTTGGNCAAGAGGAGANTNAAACCATTACTAAAGTAAAGANGGANGATNGNATAAGTAAGATTAGTGAAGTTCTAAATCGNGTNAAAATAGAAATTGANTCTGANGAAGANGAAGCNATGGAGCCTGATGCATACCGNCTTGGCCATATTCTNGAATGCCTAGAACAATTTTCNGGNANTAGTGCTCTAAGCCTAGTCTTTAGCAATAAAGGAAAAGAAGGTAAAATCACATCACATCTCCTCGACCCTGGTATTGTTTCAGGAAAACTATTCTCTTCTGCTAAAGGGGCTATTTTGATGTCGGGGACTCTTTATCCTCCTCAAATGTATAGTGATATTCTAGACTTACCAAAAGATAAGACTACTAAATCTGAGTACAAGTCACCTTTTGCTAGCGAGAGAAGACCTGTTTTAGTTGCTACCGATGTTTCAACAAAATATAATGAACGTTCTGAACTAATGTGGAATAAAATGAGAAGCCATATTCAAGCTCTTATCGATGGAAGTAAAGGCCATATAGCAGTTTTTTGCCCATCCTATAAATTACTGGATGAAATCTTAGAAGATGTATATTTCAAAGGAATCAAGAAAGTAGTTGAAAGCAGGGATTGGTCCAAGAATGATATCGATAAGATCGTAGGTATGCTACGTGATGAACGCTCAAAAGAAAACCGTATTCTACTATGCGGAGTATTTGGTGCAAGGCTTTCAGAAGGGATTGATTATAGCGATGGAGTATTAGATGGAGTAGTATGTATCGGTATTCCAAATCCTCCTCCTTCAGTCTTATCTTCATCCTTGAAAGAATATGCATCGGATAAGTTTGGGAAAAACAATGCTTGGCGTTATACNGTTACTCAACCTGCAATTAATTCAATTTTACAAGCGATGGGGCGTCCGATTCGTTCAATAAATGATAGAGCATTGATACTTTTACTAGACAAAAGAAATCGAGACCAAAATTATACTCGGTGTTATCCTGTTAATCTAAAGATGAATGCTACTAGTAATCCTGAAACTACGACAAGTTTTGCGAAAAGATTCTTTCGAAAAGTTAGGCCAAATTGAAAATAATAAGATTAAAATTAGTACGAAGGTTCATTGAGGGTAGGCTGGAGGCAATAATATGGCGTCATGGGAGAATATTGATATCAATCTCGATTCAAGTCTGATTGAAGATATNGAGGATGAGTTTATTGATACAACTGGACTAACTATCACTCCTGAATCACTTCACAATGAATTTCATTCTGCTGCTCAACATCTTAAAGAAGTTGAATTACGTCATAAACAAGTTCTAGTAACCGCAGGAATGATTCCAGAAGAACATATTTCATCGGTTGAACCTGGAATGTCACTAAAGTGGATGGTCGAAGAATTGAATGGAAGAATCAATCCCGATGGACTATCTATACCTCTTATGGGTGTTGAACTAAGCGATTTCCAACTTTCTCTAAATGATGCTGATGACGGTTTCATCAATGTCAAATTGAGCATCAAAGATGGTCAATCTGAGTCTTTCGAGAGAACCTTCAACATCCCAAAGGACTCTATGAAAAACGAAGTTAATGCTCACTTCATCAANAATAGATTGTACCTAAGATGGTAATCATCTAGTTGGTATGTTCGNAATCATTCCNATTTCTTGACTCATTCTTTCAAGCGCTTGCTGTGCTGCTGCTTGATGTTGAGGTCCTAACTCTTCTCTACTGTACCTAGCCATTTCAAACATATTGTCAATTGCAGACAAGGCATCATCGGAAATCTCTGGCATTGCTTGTCGAATAGCAACTTCGAATTCTCTNACAGTTTCGAAATCTCTTCTTAGGAATCCATTTTGCTGAAGAACAGTACATAGATTCTGNTAACAGTTGAAGATGGTTTCTCTAATNGAGTCNCCAGCAGCTAATAGTTCGGCTGTGTAAGCAAATACTTCCGCAGCATCTTGAAGCATTTCACCAGCCAATCTTCGGCGATAAATCACCACTCCACCTGCAATAAGAGCAGATATCAGTAATACTACCAAGTAGACCCACAGATTTTGACCTGAAGTTTCATCAATAGATTTGTAATTAGGATTGAAGCTACTATCAGCACGTAATAGTTCGAATTTATCTTTACTCGAGGAAGATATTATTGGGTCATTAATTTGGACATCTAGACTTAATTCGCCCCAAGTATCTTCATCTCCATATGGAGGGTCAGAATTAAATTCAAATGATGCAATTCCATTAGCGTCAGTAGTAACAGTCAATGGATCAGTAACTTCACCATTTGAGGAATTGGTTAGTATGAATGTCACAGCGATTCCAGGTACTCCTGCTCCTGTATCATTGGCTGTTATTGTTAAACTTCCAGTGATTTCTTCCCTTTCATCAGGAATCACTTGTTGTATATCCCAGTCAAAGTCAACATTGAGTTGAACGAATATAGGATGGCTTACAGTGGCCGCATTGATGTATAGAGAGTCATTACTAAGTGTATCTAAGTGAATATATTGGGAGCCAAACTGATACCATGATGGAGCAATTGTTGAAATTGNGAAATTTCCATTTGACCATTGAGTATTGATTAAACTACTAGAGATACATTTTGCACCTTCTCTTGCATTGATACAATCTGAACCATTACCGATGTAAATTGTCAATGTCTCAAATACTTCTCCAGTTCCGCCAATTTCTGAAATAGAACCTGTCAGTTCAATCGGTCCGAATGTTCCGTCTGAACGAATAGCGATCGCTGTTGAAGATTGGTCAATGGAAATTTGAATATCGGACCAAACATAGCCAAATACAGTATCATTAGTTCCAAGATGTGAATTGGTTCCATCAAATATAACATCAAAGGAGTGAAGACCTCTTGNTAAATCCAAAGTAGCAGGAATAATAATTTCCCATTCTCCGTTATTGCTAGTTGAGGTTGTGCCTATCTGTTCACCGTCTAGTAATACTCTAATTGTTTCATCTTCTAGACCTTCTTTAGTTAGAGAATCAAAGTCAAATAGTCTTCCAGAAATAACCCAAATTTCACCTCTAGTAACTTCTGGACCTTCATCGAAAATCACAGTCAAATCTGAGCGATGTGCTAAGAAGAAGGACACGTTACTACTATTTGCTCTATAATAGCCCTGAGATTCAGAATAAGCAAACAAAGTATGATTCCCAAATTCAAAGATATCTGGAACAGTCCAATCAAACAAGAAATTACCGTTCGCATCAGTGGTAACTGTATTAATTACTATCCCTTCAATAATCAAATCAACACTGTGATTTGGAATTGGAAGTAATTGGTTATCGACAACAGAACCAGTAATGGAAATATTTTGTCCAACAGCAATAGTTTCAGCAATATCTACTGAAACCAAAATGTGACTAAAGATATTCCATGTCGAATTAGCATCACTCGGCAAGTAGAAAGTAGTACCTGTAAATCGTACTTCTAGAGGCACAGGTCCTAGTTCAGCATCAGCAGGAACTGGGTAAACCGCGGTAAAGAAACCTTCAGAATCTGTTACAACATTTGTCATAAACACACCATCAAGCCATACTTCCACTGTTAAGTTATCAAGCGGATTATCTACGACATCAACAAGTAGTCCTTCGATGACCATTAATTCTTCACGGTTAACATCTCCACTTTGAGTGAGCAATGAAATCACTGTTGGAACACTGATATTGAAATCAACAGTATCTGAACTTGGTAAGTAATATTCAGGATTGGAAGGTTCGCCAAATCCGACAGGGTCTACCCAATCACGTCCTCCGTAGAATTTCACTTCAATGACGTGAACTCCTGCAGATATATCTTCAGGAACAGCCCAGCCAAGCGAAAATGTACCATTTGTGGCATCTGTTTCTATACTGGCCACTGATTCACCATCAACTATCAAATGAACCACCGATGATGAAGGAATACCCATACTCTCTAGAGGCAAGGATAAATCATCCAATAAAGTTCCATTGACCAGCATATAATCGCCAGCCACTAATCCTTCAGGAGAGTCTACAATTGTCAGGTTGGTTTGGGCAAGGACAACAAAAGAGGTATTGGTTTGTGAGCCAATAATTCCCGTAGTACCTGGTATCCCAGCGAAAACTGCATCTATATCCATAGGGCCAACTATTTGGTCCGAAGGAACTGTTAGTTCGCCAAATGCACTTCCGTTTACTAAAGTAGTCAAAGTTGTAGTTATCGAAGTTCCTACAAATGTTACAATCACTTGTTGGCCATCAATAGGAGAGCCTGTATTGTCTTGAAGAAGTAATTCAATGGTGATATTATTTCCTCTTTCAGTTCTATCATTCAATGTCGGTTGACCAAGAGAATCAATTGTTGGCACCATAAATATCAGTTCACTAAATCCTCTACTGTCAAATTCTGCAGTATCATTAGAACCAAGGTAGAAATTAACTGAAGGGGTGTATGAAGCATCAATAATATGAGTACCAGCGGCGAAAGAATTTGTCAATGTAATAGTGGCATTCCAAATTCCTCCAATTTGAACTGCTCCACCCGTAACTGTAAATCCAGTCGGTTGGCCGTCAATCGAGAATAGAATATTTGCAGGAAGCACAGTTCCATCACTTTGTTCCAAGCCACTTCCATTATCGGAAAGTATTGTTCCCGATATGTTGAATGAATCGCCAGCAACCGGATTATCGGTAATCGGATCTATCAGCATAAAGGTTTGAGAACGAACAATGATTGTAGAAATATTTGAGTTAACTCCCAAAAGGTCAGAACTACCATTAAACCAAAATGTAGCCGTTATAAGTCCTAAAGGATTAGATGTTGGAATGGTGTAGGTCAAATCGAATAATCCTGTATCATTCGTCTGTAGATTTCCAATCCATGTTGCTCCAAGTTGAACTGCTACGTCATATCCTGCCAATGGTAGGAAACGGTTAGATGATTCGACTAGCTGACCAGAGAGATTAACATCATCCCCACGGTTAACAATTATTGGATTAAGAGGTTTCAATGAATCAAAATCAGAGACACCGAAAACAAATATTGGAGTTTCAACAGATGATTCAAGATAGAATGGAGATGAACCTTCAATGACTGAAATAACCAATATCTTGTTTCCTCTAACTGTACCATTATTCAAAACATCAGTAGGCACTGTCATGTTGAATGAACCATTGGTTGTAGTAGTAAAACCAGCAATCAATGTTTCATTAGGATTGTTTAGCCAAAATACTTCTAACTTGACTGGGCTAATCAATAACCTTGAATTATCATCATCATCGATTACTTGGCCTATTACATTGAAATCTAATCCTGCTGTGATCGAAGAAGGAATACTATCAATTCTAAAGTCGGTATTACCTTGAACTGTTAGATTCATCATTGTAAAATTCCCTAAGTGACGAGAATTACCGAGAATCAGGGGTGCACTAATATTATCATCGGCAATAACACGAATATCGTATAATCCTGGAGCAATTCCAATAGCGGTCCAAGAGAAGTTAGCAAATCCATTTTCATCACTTCTTGCAGTACCAATTGATTGATTAGTACCATTCCAATCAAATATAAATTCAACATCTTCGTTTGGAACAAATGAATTATCTGCAACATCTGTAACTAAAATACTAAAATCAAACTGTCCGTTAGTTACAACGATATTACCCTCATCTTCGGCTGCTTCTCTATCTGCAACAACATTCAAAACTAACTCAGATTCAATTCCAGCATTTAGTGAAGGCGCTGGTTGTTGAGTAATATTTCCAGTAACTAAATCCAAAAATGATTCTTCAGATGCATAGAATGGACCACCCACTGGTCCTAATGAATAGAAATCAAAACTAATTATGAAAACATAAGCTGAGGAAGCAAAGTTTGTTGGCATCAATATTTGTTGACTAAATGTTGAAGTATTATTATCGACAAGTCCTTGAGCAATATCCACAACACCTGATGGAGAAAACATTGAGATTGTATATTGAGTTATATTTTGGTCTAAAATCGGAGTATTGTATATTTCATCAAAAATTGAACCGTTAATGAAAGTAGTATTGCCTATGTGTGTCCAATCTTGAGCCAAACTGAAAGTCCAACCGATTCCTGCTTTAACCCTAATAGTTTCTGTACTGGCCGATGGTTCATAGAAGGTAGAACCGTTATATGAAATCCCGATTGGATAGTCTCCTGCAACTAAATTAGCATCAAGAGGTAATGAAGATATCAACTTATCAGTTGAGTTAACAGTGGTGTTAAACCAATTTCCATCAAAACTAAGATCAAAATTCCCTTCTACAAAATCAACATTCACGCCGCGATGGTC
>NZXL01000041.1 GCA_002697705.1 Methanobacteriota archaeon | reverse complement strand
CTTACTCCCTACTCCTCCACTAATCTTCCAAGACCGCGTCAAGCGGTTTCATAGATATCGGTGATGCTAATGCAATATCTTCACCATAGTCGATCCAATTTCCTTCTCCTTTGACTTTAGCCTTGATCCAATGTTCTAATGTTATTACAGCAGGTAATAAGAACGTACTTGTTATGAATGCAAATATGATTAGTAGACACATTATCATGAAGAAGTTTTCAAGACCAGGGAATGTGACTAAGAACCCGGCAGCAATACCACTAACAGTTGTAATTGTCGTTTCAAATATGGTTTGACCTGTCTCTTCTATAGAATTTGCAATTCCAGTGGGAGTTTCACCTTCTTCTTGTATTCTGTGCATCACGTGAATTGAATCATCAACTCCTATACCAAATACAATTGTACCAATCATCGCTGTGAAAATATTGACATTTACATCTGAACTACCCATCAAAATAGGTTGCCAAAGAATCACAACAGCTACAGGAATCATTGTATAAATTCCCAATCTAATTGATCGGAAAACAAATGATAAAACGATTGTAAGAATAATCATTGTTACAATAGTTGTTAGATTTTGAGCGCCATGAATCCCCTCATTTATGTCTAAGGAAACAGGTAGGCCCCCAGTCAACTTAGATGCTCCTGTGCCATCAAGTCCTGTATCCTCTTGCAACATTAAATCGATGTCGTCTCTCAATTCAGATGCATAGTCTAAATTCATATATGGCTGAGTTACATAGACTATACCCTTTGTACCGTCTTCATTCAGTAGCATGGATAATACTTCATCGCTTAATGTGTCAAATACAACATTTACCATATCCTTGCGTAGTTGCTCCCTCCCTCCAGGTCCTGAAGCATCCAATAATATCCAAGCATTACATTCTATTGGGTCATTACTTGTCCAGCAAGGCTCATGCAGGAAATTCCACAAACTATCCTTGTAGAGATAGGTGCCACCTATTACAGGTGCATCCCATCCTAGTTGTACTGGTATTGTTCTGAGGAAAGTGACTATGCTTGTAGTATTAGTTCTTTCAACATCACCAATCCTATTTTCCAATCCATCGATTACATCTAGGACAGGTAAATCTCTAATCCGATCAGTATTGTTGTCATTAGACCGTTCTTCGGCACTGAAAATAAATAGAGATGTTTGACCTCCACTAAAATAACTTGAATATTCTGACAATGACTCGATTGATTCGATATTTTCTGGAGTTTGGTCACTTCCAGTAATGGATTTATCCATTTGGCCACTCCACATCATGACGCCAGAAAATGTAATGCTACCTGCAATAAGTAATATTATCAAAAATCCCTTTACAGGCCACTTGCCAATATTTTTCCAATTGATGAGGTTTGAACGTTTATGGAATCCAAGCATCCATGCAAGAGTTGGAACTAAAATAATACTGAAAAATAGCGTAGAAGCAATTCCAATGACAAGTGTCATACCAACAGAACGGATTGGTGCAACTGTGACTATTTGAGGTGCAATAAGTACTGAGAAACCGATAATTGTGGTCATGGCAGAAATAAACACAGCCACGCCGGTCGAACTCGTCATTTCAAGTACACATTTTTTATAAAAATCTAAATCCCACAAATCAGGTACTTCTTGTAAACTCTGACCCTTGCGCCTTCTTCTTTCATTTTCATCTGTTAACTTGATAAGTTCTTTTCGCCGCACTTCTTCGATACGATTTACCATGTGTAATGCATAATCGACACCTAAACCAATTAAAATTGGGAAGGTTGCAACTATCATAGGAGTAAGTGTGAAGTTTAGAATAACAGACGAACCAAATGTAACAGCAAGTGCCATGACTATTGGAAGCCCAGTGATTACAACTACCTTCAACGATCGATGAAGAAGGGTGATAATTAAGATTGTAAATAGTACTGACCATGGAAGAATCATTAATAGATCTTGATAAATTTCTTCAGAAACATCTTCTAAGACTTTATTCAAACCAGTAACAGTCATTTCTTCCAACGCCGGATTATTTGCATCTTCGTATCCAGGACGATTTTCTACGACCCTCTCAAAATGTTTCATCAATTCTTTAAAATCGGCAAAATCTTCCATGGAATCAAAATCTTGACTCATACCTACAATTATAGCAGTAGTGTCCCATATTCCGTCATCATCCGTATCTTTGATTAAAGCATCAAAACTCCCATTAGATTCTTCAATTATTCTATCGATTTGAGCCTGTTCAGGTATTGCATATTCACCACCTGGAGGTAGCATATCACACGGAATATCAAAACCGATTAAATCAGCAGGGTCACGAGTATCAACTATGTTTTGGCAAAATGAATTATTAAATCTCCCATCTGCAGAATTAATCTCTTTGATAATTTGTGCAGGAGAAATTAACCATAACACACCATCATTTCTCCCATGGTCATCTTTGTCGTAGTCGATGCCTCTACTAATCGAATCTCCACCAACATTTCGGTCATCACCTTCGACCCAACTAATCTCTTCAAGAATTGCTTTATCTGTAATATTATCTTCACCCTTAATCCACATTGGATTTCCGTTTTCATCAAGATTCGGGTCGGCATTATTTGTTTTTATGTAAATAATGGTTATATCAGTAGACCATTCTTCTCTAACTTCGAGCAAAAGTTCTGTAGAGGGGGCACCATCTGGGAGGAAGATTTCCACATCATCATCGATTTGATCTTGGAAACTCATCCCTTGTTGAGCAAAAAAAGCTGCAATTATTACTAAAAGAATAACAACAGTGGCGGGAGATGACAAAATATTTCCATACATACTGTCGAGTTTTTTTGTAGTTGAATCTCCTATTCTTCTACGCATACTCGAGAATTGTTTTGAGACAGTTTCGAGGGCATCCCGTATAGGTCCACCCCTTTCGCTCATGATTAGTCGAAATATAGTAGGGTCTTGAACCATACTATTACCATTCAGTAATAACAATCGAATTTAGCGCAAATTAGAAATTGCGTTTAGTCTAGACCAAACTCTTTGACAAGGAGGTGCTTAAGGAAACCTCGAGCACTCTGTAGAACAAGGCCAGTTGCCATTAGAGATAGTCCTAATACACCAATCCAAACAGCTGATAGTCCAGTTCCAATGTAATTATCAATTTGACCAGTTACACCTTGGGCTAAATTAAGACCCATTGCCGCACCGGTTGCTAATAATCCAAGTCCAGGGATTCCTAATACCAGTAGTGGTTTCTTTTGAGATAGTGAAAGAAGCGCCCAAGACAAAACAGTGAATCCATGAGATACAGCAGTAAAGTTGGAACCTTTAGGAACATCATACCGAATTATTGTTGGAACTTCTTGAATTGTTAGATTCTTCTCGTGAGCATCTTCGAGCATCTCGAGAGATAATTCCATTCCTTCAGAATCGAATCTCAATCGCTCAATAGCAGAACGAGAAAAGGCTCTGAAACCGGATTGTGTGTCTTTAATTCCTAAATCACTGGAAAGATTGCTTGCAGCAGTGATTACTTTAATTCCTAATCTTCTATATGCTGGCATATCAGTTCCTCCGCCACCATTGATGAAACGTGAACCAATTGTGAAATCTGCTTGACCAGACATAATTGGTTCGAGTAATTTAGGAATATCTGAAGTTTCATGTTGGCCGTCACTATCTAGGACTACTAAAGCATCAGCATTGATTTCTTTGGCCTTAATGAAAAGTGACTTCAAAGCACCNCCATAGCCACGGTTTACTCTGTGNCTAATTACTATTGCACCACATTTTTCTGCGATCCTTGCGCTTGAATCTGATGAACCATCATCGATACAAATTACAGCATCGACATATTTTAGAGCCATAGTAACGACTGTACCAATGGTTTCTTCTTCATTGTACATTGGCATCCCTGCCACGATGAAACGCTTGGTTTCATCGGTGTGTGCATCACCCATTTCCACAAATACACCGGCTAACCGTGACTATATATTGGTATTGATATAATATAGNTTTTAGTTGAGAATTACTTACTAAGTGCCCACAACCACTCCGTAGAGTGGTTGCAGGCGTTTTTATGACGTGAACTCATTCACGACTTGTATTTTTTAGATGACGTATTAGTCTAGCATCTGGCTGATTGTTGTAACCGCTCTTTCACCATCGATCACTCGATTTAATGCATTTAGAGATATGACTAGAGGGACATATGTTTGTCCATCACTGGTCACATAAGTTGAACAGTCAGAAAAAGCATCATTATTGATGGAGATCTTTAGCGCTCCACCGGCATTACTCTTTCTTACATAACCCACTAGTAGGCTTCTGTTCTCTTCCATTTGTTCATTCTTACTTGCATTTTCTATTTTCTCTGTTTTCTGTTTTACCATTTTCTCACAACCTTGCTGACTAGGCCAGCAGGAAATATCTCTTTCAAATTCAAAGGTTATCAAACTAATTATTTGGTTGCAACAAAAATACCATTCTCCTTATACGGTTGTGTTTGTTGGTTAAACTATGCGAGCACTTGTGACTGGTGGGGCAGGNTTTATTGGTTCACATCTTATTGACAGATTGATTTCTAGGGGCGATGAAGTCGTTGTTTTAGATAATTTATCCAGTGGTAAAGTCGAATTTATTCAAGCACACATCGATTCAGGTTCTGTGGTTTTGATCCAAGGTGACATCACTAATTTTGATGACGTTCATGGCGCTATGGATGGAATCGATTGTGTTTTTCATTTGGCAGCTAATCCAGACATTAGGTTGGGGACAAAGATCACAGATACAGATTTGAAGCAAGGAACAATTGCGACATATAATATCGTGGAATCAATGAGAAGATGCGAAGTTAAGAAGATAGTTTTTGCATCTTCTTCAGTGGTTTACGGTGAAAACGCACCTATGCCAACACCTGAAAACCATGGCCCATGTATGCCCATTTCTCTATATGGTGCCAGTAAACAGGCAGGTGAAGGATTGATTAGTAGTTGGGTTGGAACATTTGGCCTACAAGCATGGGTTTTTAGATTCGCTAATATTATTGGACACAGGGGTACACATGGAGTTATTTTCGATTTCATTCATAAGCTCAAGGCAGACCCTTCACGTCTTGAAGTTCTAGGTAATGGACTTCAGGAGAAATCATACATGGAGGTCGGAGATTGTGTCGACGGAATTTTACATGTCATGGAGCACTCTAATGATAATCTAAATCTGTTTAATCTTGGAAGCCATGATACTGCTTCAGTAACTCGAATTGCCGAAATCGTAATCGAAGAAACAAATTGTATAGATGCTAAAATCGAGTATACTGGCGGCGACAGAGGTTGGGCAGGAGATATTCCAAGAGCAATGCTCGGCATTAACAAAATGCTTTCAACAGGATATGATGTGCGGTATAACAGCGAGGATGCTATACGCCATACGGCTAAATGTCTAATCGAGGAAATAGGACTGTGAAATTATGAAGTTTAATGTAATAGAAGATGAAAATGCAGCAGCAGTTGGTAATGCTTTAATTAAGGTCATGTCATTGTTTTTTATTGGAATTATGATTATTGCTTTCACAGCAAACCCAATTTCAGTAGGTACTAATGAAGGCCAAAGAGCGCCCGATGTTGAAGGAAAATTCTACAATGGTTCAGGATGGACTGAATTTGACTTTAGTGGTTATTTCAATACTTCATGGCAAGAAGGTGATGTTAGTGGCCAATGGGTTGTCATTGAATTCATGGATACTGACTGCCCTTATTGTCAGCAATCCGCCGAGGAATTTGGACAATTTGCTAATACTTTCAGCGTCAACAACCCTGAATGGAATGGGGCACATGTTAACTTTTTAGCAAGCGCTACAGAACTTGATATCCAAGGACATGATTCAGATAGAGCAGAGATTGAAAAGTTCCGCTCCGACTATAATCACAACTTCCCATATATTGACGACATCGATCAAGATAACATGAAGGAATGGGGAATTCCTGGTACTCCAAACTATTTCTTGATTCAACCAGATGGAATCATTGCTTGGTCTTCATCAGAGCATAAGGACGAAAAAGTCAGCGATGCAATCGTTAGATTAGTACCTAGGGAGAGTGCTTGAGTTGTCCTCTAATGCCCTAGTTGGAGTATACTTACTTCCTACATTAATTGGTTTTCTAATCGTTTCTCCTTGGGGGAGTTCATTTACATCTTCTTTAGTAGATAGATTTCCTTCGCTGAAGACTGCGAGAGGCCAATTGCTTTCAGGACTTCAATTGATATCCCTAGCTGGATTTGCAGTATCAACTCAGACTCTATGGATTTCATCCAAAATCAGTGAAGGAGGAAGTTTTTGTTCTTCAACATCGACTTTTTCTTGTGATGACCTACTTGGGAATAGTGAACTGAATGTAGACCCTGTCTTAGGTCTATCATGGGGTCTCATTGGAATGGCTGCTTTTGCATTACTACTTTTCATTGTATTAGTATTGAAGCAAGAACATAATCATCCACTTTCGGAGCGATTTGTAAGTATGGGTCTCTTAACAACCGGTATCGGTATTTTGATTATTGGATTATTGGTCTCTTATGAGTTCCAAGAAGAGAAGATTTGTCTTTATTGTACAACTGCACACATTGCTAATATCGCCGCATTTGTTGGCTTCTTCCGCTTGAGAAGACTCCATGAAAATAGAGACGAGTGGAATAAATGACGAGGTGCTCGATTGAATATAGAGATTAAATCATGGGCTACTATTACAATGGTTTCCCTTTTAATTTTGATTTCTTCATCATTATCTGGTTGCCTAGAAGAAGAGTCTAGCGAATTATATAACTCATTGAATGACCCTGACCCTATTTCTCAAGATTGTTTGAACCATGATGGCTTAGCAAGGCATGACCATGCGACACTCCAAATTTTCATCAATGGTGAACAAGAGGTTATTCCTGAAAATGTAGGCATAATGACTGATATTTGTAATAAAGACGGAGAAGAAATGCATGCAGTTCATATTCACGATAGTTCAGGAAAATTACATATTGAATCGAATGAAGATATTGATATCCCAATTGGAGTGTTCTTTGATATCTGGGGCCATCATTTTGATGAAACTGGAATTTTTGAATACAGAGTTAATTCGACACATGAATTGATAATGACTGTAGGTGGTCAGCAAATCAATGAATATGATGATTATCTATTAATTAACACCAGTGATATTATCGAAATAAGATATCAAGAGAAGTGATTAAGGTACAAATAATCCTTCAAATAAGGCTGCATCTGTTCTCTCATCAGTTTCATGAATCTTGATAATAGTTACATCTATTCTGTCATTGACAGTATAAGTTCGTCTTACTTCGTGCAGAAGGCTCCTCTGGACATCAGAGAAATCTTCTCCGTATAAGATCGACATATGATGAAATTTCTCATCGTTCACGATTGCGATATATTCTACATACCATTCTTTCAATGGTTCATCACCCTGCCACTCAACATCCTCCCATGTCTTTTCCATGTTATACCATTCTCGCGAGAGGTTATCAAACCTACGGTCTTTTGTTCAATTGCCGCCGGAAAAGAGAAAATTTAATCCGTAAAATGTAAATTAATTACTTATTTCTTTGTTTTTTGGTAAGAATGCCACAAAAAACCAATAATTGTGAAACCAAATAATATGATCATCAAATTATTCCATGAATCAGATAACTCTACATCTCTATATGAGAATTCAACAACTCCGTAAGTATTTGCTGAAGTATCTTGGGTGGTCAAGTTCTCAATTAATCTTTCATGAACCAATACCAAACTGAATTGAGAAATATCTTCATCTAGAGATACAGTGAAGCCTGATTCACAAGAATTGCCATTGGCGAAAGCATTACTAAATCCACTGTAATACCCGATTGTATTGTTCTGTAGGTTACACTCAGCAACACCAGTGACAACTCTATCTCTTGTATCTTCGCCAGGGTTATCAAATCCATCAGGGACTTTGACTGAGTGTTCGGCTAGAATGAATGTCAATTGGGAAATATTATTTCCATTACCTTGAGATTTAAATTCCTTAACCGATGCTTCTATAGTTCCATTGACTTTTTTGATTTCAAACTTCAAATCACTCGGGTTAGGGTTGTTGACTTCCTTTGTCAAAATATCTTTCTGAACATCAGGCCATGATTCAGGACCAACTCTAATTGCACCACCATCGACTATGAAACTGGGTGTTGAACCGATTTCTGGATGTGTGATTTTCAAACGTTCGATTCTGTGTTGTGATGCTTCTGGTTGAAACGCATCTACATCATCGGATGGATGATAAGTAATTATTGAAATTCTAGAACCATGAGAATCGGCTACTTCCATCAAGTAAGGATCTATTTCAGAACAACTTGTACACCATGTTGCACTCAATTCCTCTACCAAAAGCGTCCTTCCCCCTGATGCTTCATATGTACCCTCCAATTCGTCTGCAGCATCTATTACAATAGCACTTGAAGATGGGGTGCAGAGTATGATAAAAACAAGAATAGTCAGTATCAACTTAGGAATGGGCAAAATCTTCTGCACCATGAACTCCTTTGCCATGAACGGCCCAAGAGGTGGACCCTATTCATCCCTATGCATCAGTGATTTATGACAAGAGGTTTCAATTGCATGAACTTCTAGTATGGTTTGGGTGAGGGTTAATGGCAGACCACTGGATTGAGAATCANAAACGAGATTCTTGGAGGCGTCAAGCTAAAGCCAGTGGTTATCGTGCTCGCTCGGCGTTTAAGTTAATTCAGATACAGAAGAGATTCAAATTAATTCGTGAAGGAGATGTTGTCTTAGATGTGGGTTGCCATCCAGGTGGTTGGGCGCAAGTAGCGGTTGAACTAACTGGTGAAGATGGCGTTGTCATAGGTGTCGACCTAGAACCTTGTCAGCCAGTAGAAGGTGCAACACTTCTTGTTGGAGATATAACAGATGACTTGACTCAAGATAGAATTCTTGAAGAATTGGATAATCGTCCTATCAATACTATAATTTCAGATATTTCTCCCGATATTACCGGTAAGTGGGATGTAGACCAAACCGTGGCCATGACATTGGTAGCAGATGTNTTNGATTTCTCGATGAAATTATTGTGCAAAGGTGGTTCATTTACATCGAAACTATTCCANGGGATTGGCGTTGAAGAGTTGATTAAGGCAGTGAAGCCCTATTTCTCAGAAGTCAGAAGATTCTCCCCTGATGCCTCTCGTAATTCTTCATCAGAAGTTTACTTAGTTTGTAGGAATTTTATGCCATGGATGATGAGTAAAGGCGTCAATATTAGAAAAACTTACGAGGCTCTACTAGAACCGAAATTGAGTGGTAATGAAATTGATGATGGTCCTGAAGAAGTTTATACTTCTTTCAAAGTTAGAAGAAAGAGAGATTAAATTTAGCCAATGTTTGATTAACATTGAATTTAAATTCTAATTTATGGCAAGAAAACCATATTTTAGAAAATTAGGACAAAAAATAAAGCAACACAAGAGACAATTTGTACGTGACCTCAAAGCAGATACAGTTGTAAAAAGGCTTGAACTTGTAATTCTTAGAATTTATCCGCGTAGGATCGTTCATTCCAAAAAATACAATGGACCTTTGGCTGCAGCATGTGGTCGAGATGAATCTGGACTTGTTGGAATTGTACTATGGGGTGAACAGATAGACCAAATTAGAATTGGGGATATTGTTAGAATCCAATCTGGTTGGTGCACATTAAGGGACGGCGAATTAGTTGTTAGCACGGGTTTATCAGGTCAAATTACGGTTATTGACCGCTAATTATTGCTTCTAAAATGACATTTCCCTTATCTATTATCTCACGCAACCATAAAGAAGGGTAGGGCGTGGGCGTGGGGGGCTTTGTTCCTGAGGNATATTCATGAGTGAGAGAGCAGCAAATTGTACATCATCTGGCGTTCCATTGGTAGAGGAAGGTTCAACCACTTTCCCTTGCCCTGGATGTAACGAATCCTCAATTGGACGCAGTCCAAGATGCCGTAACCAAGGCGTACTATACGTCTGTTCAACTTGTGGATATCAGGGTCCCTGAGGTGTTATTATGGGTATGGTAGCAATGACATATAAGTTAAATCCTAACTCAGAAGTTGAGGATGTAGATGCTGAAGCAATCGCAGAGGCGGTTAAGTCGTTGGCTAGTGATGTCTATGATGTACAAGCTGTTGANGTTAAACCACTTGCCTTTGGATTAAAATTCGTTCAAGTTCATGTTGTTATGTCTGACAAACAAGGTGGTTTATCAGACGAATTTGAAGCAAAGATGACTATGATTCACGGCGTTGGAGAAATTGAAGTACTTTCTATGGGACTTCTTTGAATCAAATCATAATTGCCCAAGTGGACATTGCATAAATTCTCTTAGTAAGGTAGTAGCGTAGCTACCAGATGAAAGTGTGAATCTAAATCTAATACATGCACCTTCTGGATGCCACCTACTATTTTCACCAGGCCCTTGTTGCCATTTAGTCCCCAATGTATCGTCATTAACTATTGGAACTGTGTCTACATGAAAATCTCCAAATGAAGTCACCAATGCTCTTCTTGTGCCTTTTGTCGAAAGTCTTGGAATTCGTTCAATGAACCAATTTGCATCTTCTAAGTCCATCTCACGGATAGTTTGTTTCTCTATTTCGCCACTCTCTCCTTGACATGTAGATATCTCGCTACCTGGTAAAGGTCCAGTTGGAGTTAATCTCCCTAGCATACAATTTCTCTCAACTCTCGGTAAGGTTCTTTCTTCGACCATTATACAACTGGAAGCATCTAATTGACCCTTTTCGTCTATTCTTCCAACCAAATCNCCAATTACCGGTTTAGATATTGGTAATTTAGCATTGATTCTAGAATTTAANGATTTATTGAAAACAACGGATTGGAGTGCATGTATTGTCATCAACTGTAGATTATTTGGAAGTTTTAGAATTGCTCCGACCCAGTCATCTGGTTTCTTGATCAATTGTTCCAACATTCTCTTTTCAAAACCTAGCCATTGTGGAATAATTTCCAATGCTTCTTCGACAGGGCCATTATCCCTTACGAATTTTCTAAATTCTTCTACATCTTCTTTTTCAGAAATACCCTGCATCGAAATATATGCCATTGCCGCTTCTTTCCATCTATTTGCTATGATGTGCCTTCCGACTTCTGCAGTTACTGGCCTACCCGAACCAAATCTCTGTGGGCCAATCCAGTTAGGAAATAAATTACTTCCCAATGATTCGTCTAATTTCATCTTGATTGATTCAACTTCCTCCAATGCCTCTTTCTCAGTCATGGGAGTTCCATCTTCATGACAACATCCTCTTGCCACAATTGTAAATCTATTTCCACGATGGTTNCCAAAACCAATTTTTTGGTGAGTTCTTCCTAGTATCTCTATTTCGACATCAGGCATTTCTACCTCTGCAACTTTGTTTTGATTAGCGTCAATGACGAATAATTGCTGAGTTACAGCTCTTTTATCTTTAGTCCCAGCAAAAAATATTCGATTCCTTGGTATTTTGAGATTTCTTGCCAAATTAGTACAAAATCTATTAGTTTCCCAATTTGTCAATGTTATTTTTGCCACGGTAAATCTGCCGCGCGGCTCTAAATGTAGAGGAGTAGATATTTCTTCAACACGAAAGTCGGAAACTCTAGATTTCAATAATCCACCAATTCCGTTGGTATCTGTGGCGTAACCCTCTAGTCCAATCAACTTAGACAATGGGTCAGAAAAGGCCATGATTTCAGCCCCTTCAGAGGCTTATTGAAGAGAAATCCTTAGAGATTCCGTCAACTATATCTTTAAGCAACTTTTCTACTGAACTCTTACCCTTAATTCGAATGTAAAATTCAGGGTCATCCAATTCAGGGTGGCCTGGGAAATAGTTTGCATACTCAACATTTTTATGTCCATTCAAGCGCTCACGAAGCATTTGAAGAGCTGTATGGCTTTCACCAATAATTCTCAATCTAAGTTCATTTTTTTCCATGATAAGTACCTTTACTGGCATAGCGAACGGTCTGTCGTGACGCCTACTTGTTTTGAAGTTATCCTTTGAAAAATAGTAGGTTAAATCTAAAATAGATATATTTTGGTACTATTAACCCCTTTACTTTTTTACTGAATCCATGTCGCCTTTCTATGGACACTGTGAAGTTAGAGGAGACTATGGCCTCATTTACAGATAAATTCCGTAAGGTGTCAATTCCTATTTTGGTCGTTACTGGCCTAATTACGGTACTTTTACTAGGAAACTTGTTTTCTTCACCCCCGCAATTCAATACTGACTTGGATGCATTTTCTCCAGATTCTGAGTCTAAAGATGCTCATGATAGAATCCATGAATATTTNCCGAATGAAACAAGACCTCTTTTCATAGATGTAGAACGTAATGATGGAGGGAATGTTCTAACCTTTGAGAATATTCTTTTGATGCAACAGCACCTTAAGGAAATAGAGCAACTATCAGAATCGCAAAACAATTCAATTGTCGTTTGGACTACTACTCCTAATATTCTTCAATTAGCTTTAGACGAGGAATCAAATGGCACCAATCTCACTCAACTAAGTTCATGGAATCAATTATTGGATGAGATTGTTGATGAGGATGTTGAGTGCCGCTTGACAAATGACGATCAATTTCTTTCTGCGGCAACTTATGCATCATCGGCATTATTGAATACAGATCTAGATTTCTCCCCGACTTGTGATTATCTTTCCGATTCGACAGGAGATGGAACTCCTGTGGCTAGTTCGACACTTTGGGTTTTAGAAATCGACCCAGACCTAAATGAGGGAGACAGAAAAGAGGTTCAAGTTGAACTAAGGCAAAAGTTTAACCAACTTTCAAAAGATTCAGAATTAGATTATGGTGTTGTCTCTTTAGACTTATTATCTCATGATATCGACAGTGGCACTTTTGATAATTTAGCCTTACTTGTAGTCTTAGCTCTCGTTGTTGTAGTAGTTTTACTTATTTTCACATTCCGTTCTGTTAAAGATGTGGCTTTCCCTCTTGTTGGATTATCATGTGCTCTAATTTGGACATATGGTGCGCTAAATCTATTCAATGTGAAGTTTACAGCCCTAGAGGTTGCTGTAGCACCACTTGTACTAGGATTAGGAATTGATTATGCAATTCACTTACAAAGGGCACAGGCCACTCTTCGTGAGCAATACTCAGACCCTGCGGAATCATGGTTGCGAGCNTGTGCAAAACTATCAGTACCACTTTCTTTAGCNGTTATTACCACAGTTTCAGCATTCCTTGCAAACATTATATCTCCATTGCCACCTTTGACAACATTCGGATTAGCCCTGGCATTCGGTGTAATTTGTGCATTCATTACATCAACTGTAGTAGTCGGTGCCCTCCACGTTGTATTTGATACCTCTAAGATAGTAAATAATTCTAAAGCGATGACAATGCCTATTTTCACCAATAATTTAGTTAAGGTTCAACAGAAACAACAAGTAAGTATTTTTCTGGTAGTTTTACTACTTTCAGGAATATCCATTTTTGGAGCAGCATCACTCGATACAGACTTTGACCTTGGAGACTTCGTAGACCCTGAAATGGAGATTATGGGCGTTAGAGAAGACTTAGCAGAAAATTATGATAGTGCTGGATGGAAAGTCATCTATGTTTTATTTGAACCAGTCGAAGATAAAGTATACATCGATGGTGATTCTGATTTATTGACTGAATTACGAGGTTTACATGGAGATTTAGAATCGAACCATGATGTTGTAGGTACTGATGGTAAAATCCCCTCCCCTTCTTATGAAGGGCCTTATGTAATTTTGAGAGATGCAATTCTACGAGATAGCAATTTTGGAGAAACTCATAATCTGGAAGTTTTTGCTGACGGAGGCGTATATGTTGATAATTATAGCAGAGGCTGCAATCTTGGATTCGCTTTCCAGTCTCTAATGGAAAATGATACTATTGCAGATGCGATAAGCGGTGAGACTTGGTCAGAGAGAGTTCAAAATAGCGTATATTTAGAAGAATCAAATATCATTTATCTTAGGAATGAAGTTAGAGTCGAAGCCTCAACTTCAGTTCAATCTGATCAAGTTGTCAAGGATTTTGAAACAATGTTAGGTGATGAATCTAAGTCTGGTACTTTGAGATACAATCTTGCTTATAATTCGGAATTATACGTTACTGGAGATTTAGCAATGCTTCAATCTGTTCTTGATGGAATTTCGATTTCACAAATCAAATCCACTGCGATATCACTTATTGTATCGTTTATTGTACTTATCTCACTAACTAGGAGAATTTTGCCAGCGGTTGTAATTCTATTCCCTGTGGGTGTAGCATCTCTGTGGGTAGTTGGTTCAATGGCAGTCATTGGGCTGAAATGGAACGTTTTGACGGTGATGGTGACTGCCTTAACATTAGGAATTGGAATTGATTATTCCATCCACATGTGGCGCCGTTTCGAAGTCGAATTATCGCGTCGAAATAATCACTGGGATGCTCTTAGGGCTTCAATTTCCACGACGGGAGTTGCATTGATTATGAGTGCTCTAACAACAGCACTTGGCTTCTTAGTTCTGATGTTTTCTCCAATGCCAGTGATACAAGACTTCGGCTTAATTACTGCCATTACTGTATTCTTTTCCTTACTTCTTGCATTGGTCTTATTGCCTGTAATAATGGAACTTTCAGCTAGAAGTAAAGAGGAACAAGTCATCGAAAAAGAGTTTGAACCTCAGTTGGACGATCTGGCTTAATTTCCAGAAAGTGCATCGATTATATCTTTCATTTCTAGGCCTTGTTCACGAGCCACCAATGCAATACACATCCAAACCGTCACGAAACTCAGGGCACTCTTTTTCCTCTGAATTCGTCTTTCTATTTCTTCTATGTCAATTTTGGATTGTTTGGAAACAAACCTCTTCAGTCTTCTTTCAATTTTTGCCCTTGGGTCTTTACTGACAATTTCCGGGGCCTTTTCACTTTTCACTTTCTCTTCAATTTTCTTTGTTTGATTTGAAATTGGAATTTTTTCTTCCTCTGATTTATCGCTGTATTGTATTGAATCATATCTTACTGGATTGATTAATCTTGAAGGTCTAGGAAACCAACCCAGAGGAGTTGTAATAGAGATATTCTTTATCACTGGTTGCAAAGAATCCTCATCACCAATCAACCAACCAGAGTCCATCAAAGCATGAACTGCAGTACTTGCCTCATCGGGAGACAGCCACCCCATGTCAAATGATAAAACCCTCTCAATGTCTAGTTCTGAAAGTGAATTGCCATGACGGAAACACACAGCTAAAACTCTACAGATATCATCAACATCTGCATCCGCCATGATTGGTATAGGAGGCGATTGTTTTTCAATTTAGGTGTGTATACTTGATAATACCTAGATTGAATTAGCACTCATGAAAACAATAGGTTCTTTTGAACCGGTCTTCTGCGCGCATCAAGGGGGAATATGAATTTCACGAGAATATATTGCTAGAGACCCCCGGACAGGTAGACCAATACAGATGGGTGGTTCGAAAAAAATCAATCATGTGGTAGAAACAGAATCCGGTCCATGGATGGCAATTGAAAAGCAGGATATTATTCCACTTGCAATGGGTGATATTTCTTCGGTTAATGTCAGTTGGAAAGGAGATAACTTATCATTATACAAACCTGAAGGAATTATTGCTTTGACTAGAATCAAAGGCAAAGGCAATGATGCTTCGATGGCTCATAAAACACTATTACTGGCTTTGGAAAGTGAAGACCCTGAAATCCGAGAGGCTGGGCTAAAGGCTCTTCCTGAGGTGGCGACACAAAAGTCGGATGAACTATTTGATTGGCTTTCGGTTTTACTCGATGACCCAGAGAGGAATGTAAGACAAGCAGCCAGCAAATGCCTTTCTCTTTCAGCTCCAGTATTTCCATCAGGAGTTCAAGTGATCCTCCAAAATGAATTACGTTCCTTTAATAAAAACAGAATGGATGCTGCATGGAAAGGGCTTACTTCGCTTTGTGAAACTTGGCCTTCGGTTGCTTGTGATCACATAGATACACTTCTTCTTGAAGAAGACCCAAAGTATCGAAGAAAGGCTGCTAAATTATTGAGGAAGTTATTGTTTAAAGGCGGTTCAGTGACTTGGGATCTCATTTCATGGGCATTGGATGACGAAGATGTTGAAGTTCGCCGAAATGCTGCCAAAACTTTACCATCTCTAGCAAGAAAGGAAACGAGACTTGCAACAATATTTTCTGAGCGGGCAATTATTGATTCAGATGCCAAAGTAAGATTAAGTGCAGTCAAGGCGATTCAGGGAATGGATAAAGATAGTGGACGGGCTAGAGAATTAATCCTTCAAAGTGCTTCATCTAAAGATATCAATATTAGAAGAGCATGTATTGAAATGCTACCTAAATTATACTCTGAAGAAGTTTTGCGAGGAATTGCTACAGACTTGCTCAAGAGTGAGACTGATACAAAACTACGTGAAGAATTGAAAGAGATGACTATCGATGAATCTCTAGAAGGTTCGGAATCACAAAAGAACAAATTCTTGGCGCCAGCACCTACAGTTCCCAAGTTGGACAGAGAGGTGGCAGAAGCTCATGGTATACAGTTAGGCTTAGAAAACATATCACCAAGTAGTGCCCTTGATGCCGCTCCAAAGAAACCTTTAACCGAGGAAGAACGCATTAAGCAAAAGAACGAATCTCTTAAGGAAGAAGCAAAGAAATCCAATCCATTGTATCGCCAAGTTAGCCAAGATGAAATGATGGGATATGATGATGAAGACTATTTCATGGATTCAGATGACGAAGAATTTTGATATTTCTAGCAGAATTAATTGTCGGTATGGTTAAGAAGGGGTCTTTAGTGGACTGCTTGCTTAAGAGGTGTAATTATGAGTGACTCTCCTTTCAATGACAAAGCTGAACAATTTGACCGTTTGTGGGATGGACTAACTCCAAAGGGAGTCAATCGAAACAAATCTTTGAAGTTCCGACAATACATTTTGGAACACGTTAGACAGATGCGTCGTCCGTTAAACAAAGAGAATGCTCGTAAGTACTGGATGGGAATTCTTCAGCAAGAAATTGCAGAGAAGGATAACTTCTGATTACATTCGTTGAGGGCTACCCCCGTCTCGGTGGCCCGTAGTTATTTGGGACGGAGGTGAAAAAATGTTCACGAATCAAACTTTCAAATCTTGGAATTTACCCTCGCAACTACAATCTGGCTTAGACAAAATTGGTTGGGAATTTGCCACCCAAATTCAAAAAGATACTATTCCTTTAGCAAGAAAGGGATTAGACATAATTGGTCAAGCAAGAACTGGTTCAGGTAAAACTGCTGCGTTTGGAATTCCAATTTTAGAATCTTGTAAACCTACTGGCAAATTTCAAGCTCTGATCTTAACTCCAACAAGGGAATTAGCAAATCAAGTTTCAGAAGAGATAGATTCTCTTCAAGGTGAAATGGGATTGAAAATTATTACTGTNTATGGTGGTACTGATTTAGAGAAGCAAGCCAGAAAATTACAAGATGGTGTCGATATAATTGTAGGNACTCCTGGAAGAGTAATGGACATGACTCGAAGAGAATTTATCGATATGTCTTCAGCATCAATATTTTGTCTAGATGAAGCAGATAGAATGTTGGATATGGGATTTTTCCCTGATATCATGTGGGTAGTTGAAAAGATGACAAATAGGCAACAAACACTATTGTTTTCAGCAACATTCCCACAAGAAATCATTGATGCGGCTAATGAATTCATGAATGAGCCCGAATTCATCTTGACTAATACTGAAGAATTGGATTTACCTCCTATTGATATGTTTAGTGTAAGAATTGGTAGAGCGAATAAGTTGTGGGCATTATCACGTTTATTGTTGCGAATGAATGAAGATGACCAAACAATTATTTTCTGCAATACTAAGAGAATGGTTGATTTAGCAACCCAGAGACTTAGGAAGCATAAGTTCAGTGTAGAAGGATTACATGGCGACTTGAATCAAAATCAGAGAGAAAAGATTCTAGATCGGTTCAAGGATGGTGGGTTCAAAACAATCATTGCAACCGATGTAGCAGCCCGTGGAATCGATGTNGATGGTATTACTATGGTCATCAACTATGATATTCCTAATGACATAGACTCATTTATCCACAGAGTAGGCCGTACTGGGCGAATTGGCAGAAGTGGCCAAGCATGGAGTCTTGTTTCTAAAGATGATTCTCCACAATTGTCCAAAATTATTGCAACTTACAATCTAGATATCAGTGAAACCGAAGTACCTGATTTGAATGACGGAGTAGATGAACTTGTCAAGCATCAAGATGATTATCAAGAGAACTCCAGCGTATTTGGTTTTGTCACACTGCAACTTGATGCTCCATCGTCTAAAATCGGTTCTTCGAGAAATATTACTGAATGGTTTGTTAATGCAATAAAATGTGATGAATTAGCAATTGGAGAGATTACTTTTGAAGATACTTCCACCAATGTAGAAATACATACAAGTAAAATTGGTCTTGCAATTAAAGCATTAGAGAAGAATCAAATGAATGGAATCAGTGTTAAATCTTCGATTGTAAATTGATCATTCTTCTTCTATAATCTCAGATGGCCATTTACCATCTGTATTTTTCTTTTCAAATTTGAATACAGTAAATGCCCCTATCAATAATCCAATAGCAGATAATGACCAAGATGTATCAATGGCATTATCCCATGTATTTTGTGCTTCTATACAACTACTGGTAGACAGTTTGGAAAAAGAGCAAAAGTCTAGTGTCTCTTTAGCATCCATTGCGATTTCATTAGTTGTGACACTAAAAATTCCATAACTAATCATCATGATTACAAATCCAATGACAAGGAAATGCTTTGTTTCCCATATAGAGCGAACTTTAATTCTCCAGTTCTCTTTATTTTTCTTGGAATTAAGAATCTTTGAAGAGCCACCAACATATCTAAACCAAACTAGCCACATCACTACAAGCAATAGTAAGAATCCCCATTTGTATATGGCCTCATGGTAATTCCAAATNCCTGTAAGACAAGCAGGATTGTTCGGGTCAATATGGCAATCTGATGCTGCTATTGGATAAAATGCGACCAATCGAATGATATTGAGAATGTAAACGATTGTACACATAACCATTACAGAACGAATTTTCAACTTTTGAGGAACCCCCTCAGTCATCAATATCAGTGTAGAAATAAAGATCATTTCGTGAACTCCTGCGCATTCATCTGAAACGTATAATGCAACAGTATCTAGAGTTCCTGGGAAATTAGGATTGTAGAGGTTTACTTGCGTCATCCAACCGTTATGAGTTGTAAGAGTTGCAGTACCTTCTCCATAAATCAAATTTGTCAATTCATGCCAAATCCATGCTTCACTAATCTGTATTGGAACTAGAGTGTCAGAAGGTTGAGTGATGAACCAATAAAAAAGTTCTACGCACAAGAGAGCCAATGGTATCTTGAGGTATTTTTTACCGAGATGAAATACTTCACCCCATGACAAATCTTCCGCAGCGGAAGTAGATGTCTGGTTATTGGCCATGTACACCGCTAGCAGTATCTATTCATCAATATGAGGTATGATGATTAAAGAAATATATGTTCTTACACATGGTTTGAAAAGCATGAGTTTCTACCCTCACACGGTGAAGGTGATGTCCGACTTAGATTTGAATAGAAATATTTCACATCATCTAAATGTCATAGGTTTTTTCTGCCCAGTGCCATTGGCTGAAACTAAGAATGCATTGAAGGACTTGAAAAGAGGCGATGTTTTGGAAGTCATTGCAGATGACCCCGAGGCGCTTCATGACATCCCAATGTTGATCGAAAGATTACCACACTCAATGGATATAATAAATGATCAATCCGGGGAATTCCGTTTTATAATTGAGGTAAAATAATGTCGATTAAAGAAAAACTTGGACTTATAGAAGATTCTGCTATTCCTAGTGAAGCGAAATTACCTACAGCATTTGGTGACTTTAGAATTAGAGTATTTCATGAAGAAGAAACAGGTTTTGACCATGTGGCTTTGACATTAGGAGAAATGGAGGGCCCTGATCCAGTTTTGATTAGAGTTCATTCCGAATGTCTTACCGGTGATGCCTTTTCGAGTTTAAGATGTGACTGTGGGCCACAATTACACGCCGCACTCAAGGCAATAACCGATAGAGGTTGGGGATGTTTACTATACTTGAGACAAGAAGGAAGAGGAATTGGCCTACATTCCAAAATTCAGGCATACAGATTACAAGATCAAGGCGCAGATACATTGGATGCAAATTTGATGTTAGGGCTTCCAGGTGATAATCGAGATTACAATATTGCAGCATCTATGTTGGGATCGCTTAAAATTAGTAAGGTGAGTCTCTTAACAAATAATCCCAATAAGATTGAACAGCTAAAGCAATATGGTATTGATGTTGTAGAAAGAGTCTCTCTTGTCGTAGGAGTCGGAGATTCTAATCGTTCTTATCTTGAAACTAAAGTTGACCGTATGGGTCATTCTATAGAAAAAGATAAACTAGAATAATTGAAGGAGGGCCGTGACCGAGAATCGAACTCGGGCTGACAGAACCACAATCTGTCGTGCTAACCCCTACACCATCACAGCCATCGGGTATTTAGCCCTCGTGTGCTTGGTATTTCAATAATCCGCTAAACATAACGTGTTAAATTATCTGTAAATAATTAATCTTTTTACCCTTGCATTCAATAGTTATCGTTAATGTCGCTATGCATGGGCGCAAAAAGCAGGCGGATTTCAGTAGTTTCATTTTTGATAATCCTACTTTTATTGCCCATAGTAGGTCATTCTAGTGCTAGAAGTGTCCACTCTGTATCCAACTTTGATTTATTTCCTCAAGGTGATTTTACAGATCCAGGTCTTTGGCAATCAGAGTCTGGAGTCTCCTTTCTTACAACCAATGCGGAATATACCGAGTCAATGGTTGCTGATAATCGTATGACTTTAGTTCATAGTAGGCCCGATAATTTCCAATCATTGACTACTTGGGCTGTCAATTCACCTACAGATTCAAACTATTCAACAGGTGCTCCAGACCAACAGTTTACTTATACATCCGGACCAATTATTGAGTTGGATACATTTGATGTTTCGAGTATGAATTCATATGAGTTAGTTTCAGTATCAGTTGTAGCAGCTTTTCATATTCCTGATAAATTAGAACAAGACCAAGTCCAAATAATCATGAAGTATGATGGTAATTACGAGAATTTGGTTACTTTTGTTAACACTCAAAGTCCAATAGATTACATGAATGGCAGTTTGTGGTCTAAAAATGTCACATCAATTTCAGATTGGACTTGGCAAATGATTGAAGATATTGAAGTTGATTTGGATTATGTTTCGGTAGGTTCGACAGATGATGCAAGATTGGATGTTGATGCCTTGGGCATTGAGGTTGTAGTAAAGTATCCATGGTATGGAAGTGAGTGGGCATCTTCGACATCCACATTCTCAGGACATTCAATGCCAATTTTTGAAGTTAATCTTTCAGCAGGTGAAAATAACAACATGGCATTAGCTCAATGTGGCCTAACATCAAGTGTATCAGGTACTTCTGGCTCATGGACCAGTGAAATAATCCAAGCACCACCGAGCCAATCTATTGGTAGAATTCATTATTCTCTTGACGATTCTAGCATTGATGATGTTGCTATGGAATATTCATCATCATCTGACGGTATTACCTTTACAGAATTTTCCAGTCTATCGAATCATGGACTTGTAGAAAAGCAATTTGTGAAGTTACGAATCACAAGTACTGACTCTTGTGTATCAGGAATTTCTGCCGATTACAATAATCCTTCTCTAAGCCTAGATGGTCGTATTTTTGGTAGTCTAGATGGCTTATCTACAGTCAATTCAAAATGGAAAGTATTTGTCAATAACCAAGAAGTAACATACCAATCTATTGCACAACTAGGTAATTTCAATCTTGATTTACCGATTGGCCAGTTCCTAGAAGCAGATGATGAAAGTATTGAAGTGCGAATTAGGGCTTGGTTTAATTGGGATTCCAATGGTTCTTCGAGTACCACTGCTTTGGAGGTATCCAGCATCTCTATCAGTGGAGGTTTTGATTTAGAATGGGATGAAGACCCCACTTGTGGCTTGATTGGAACTCAAACATTTTCTGAAGATGGTGGCGGAATTTTAATTCCTTTTGTAAATGGTTGCAGCGATGATAGAACAAGTAATGATAACTTGACTGTTGATTTTGTTGTAGAGAACGAATCATTGATTTCAGTGGATCTTTCTCAAGAGGATATCAGAATTTTGCTTGAGCCTGAAGCATCGGGAACAACCACTGTCTTAACTACTGTTAGCGACCAAGCTGGAAATCAATGGCAAGAAAATTTCATTGTAACCATAAACTCAGTTGATGATGCTCCTGTTTTGAATGAGTTCCCAGCAGTAGTCCCTGTAGAATTAGCAGTTTCTACACAAGTTCCTTTCACATACAGTGATATCGATTCAACAGGTTTGACAGCATATACCAATAAGAGTTGGGCTACTATTGATCTTGATACTGGATATATAACGGTCAGTGCACCTTCTCCAGGATTGATTGTTCCAGTCGAAATTAATATCTGCGACCAAAGTTCTTGTGTTCAAAGAATTTTAGACCTTGAAGTACAATCTTTACCAGATTTACAGATAGAAGAAATTCTAGTGTCAAATGAAGAAATTTATCATCGTGATATTGTTCCAGTTAGCGTTTATGTGAGAAATAATGGCGATGCAGAAGCCACACTGATATCAGTTAGATGTCAGCAAGGTGTAGATTTAGTCGACATTCAAACCATTTCTATTCTTCTTGCTGGTGAACTTGCAGTAGTGACATGTGAATGGCAAGTTCCAGAAGGTATCCAATCCGCAGTAATAAGTATTGAAATTGATCGTGGTGGCGATATAGTAGAAGGTGATGAAGACAATAATATGGCAGAAATCACCGTACAAGTACTAGAGGAAAATAAAGAAGATTCTGCATCGAGCGGCTTTCAATTATCTGGTTCCTCAGTTTGGATTATCACAGTAATTGCATTAGTTGTAATAATCGGACTTTTCACTTTACTAACGCCTCCAAAGATAAGAAAAATCAATTGATTAGAAATCGATAATTTCCGATGTTCTATGTCGGATAACGCAAAAAGACACCTTAACATTGATAGGTGAAACGAAAAACGAGACATTGCTTTGAGGCTGTGGGGGCCGTTCAACTTAGTTGACAAAGTGGGTGTGGGAACATGTCTGTATTGAAAATAAGAATAGAAACAGAGGAATATATTTACGAAGAATTTGAAGAAGCTTGATCACTTATCTTGTACACTCCATCTACGAGGGTACAAATCTTGTTCAAGTAAGACCATACTAGGTCTTGCAACTTCTCCTGAATCCATAGTTGGTAATTCACTAGAGTCCACGGTTAGTGTAACTATTCCTACCAATTCATCTTTCAAAGTGAAAATTGCTAATTCTTTTCCGCTCTTCACTTTATCATCGACATCGACAATGCCCGGTCTAAGCAGAGGTGCTCCGTGTGCAATAGCAGCGGCTGCGCTATCCTTGACATGAGCAGACGGCATACCTAACACTAATTTCTCAACTGGATGTATCATCTTTAGTAATGCTTCAGGCTTGTCACATTCTTTCCATAACCAGTAAGCATCAGCAACCTCTTGTAGAGTCACGCACTTGGACAATTCAAATCTGCCAGACTTTTCTCTTCTCAACTCTTTGAGTTCAACTTTGTATCCAAGTATTAGTCCTAAGTCACGGGCCATTGTTCGAATATAAGTCCCTGCTTCACAGTCGACACGAGTTAGAAAATCTTTGCCATTACGTTCAATCATTTCGAAATTAGATATTTTTCTAGTTCTAACCTGTACTTTTACTGCAGAAATTTCCGGTGGTACATTGTAAACACGACCAGTTAATCTGTTCATGGCAGCATTGAGTTTTTCCTCATCAGGTTCTTCTGCACACCTAAATATCGCAATATACGTCTTATCATGAGTTAATACCTTCTTGGTAACTTTCATCGATTTACCTGCAAGTAATGGTAAAACTCCGGTAGCGAATGGATCTAATGTTCCTCCATGTCCTAGTCTTTCAAGACCAAACAGGTCTCTAACCCATGATGCTACTTGATGAGATGTAGGTCCAGCAGGTTTGTCTAGCAGGATGAAACCTGATGCTAGCCTTTGCTCGACATTTCTTGAGTCAGGATGTCCTCCGATTGCATTATTTGTTTTTGCATCAGAATCAAGAATTAGTCTTTCCAAAATCATCCCTCCAAAATTTCTAGAGTCAGTTCAAAGACTTCGTCTATTCCAATGTGTGTTGCATCTAATACATGTGTGTATGGTTGTTTTTGCTCAGGAACAATTCCATACATCCTCATATATCTTTGAGAATCGATTTGAGCTCTTTCCGTATTTTCACTTAGGGCTTGTTCAAAAGAAATCCCTTCACGATTTACTACACGATTGGCTCTCTCTTCATCACTAACATCCAACCATAATCTGACACAATTTACCTCTAGCTGAAATGCCCACCATCCAGATAATCTTGACTCTACAATTTCTATCTGGTCATCAGAGATAATTTGTTTTAGTTTTTCATCTAATTGACGGTCAATCATTTCATCATCTTTGCATAACTTGCCAAAATCTTGTAGTGAAAGATTTCGAGCCTTTGCCTCATCACGAAAGATTTGACCACCATTGACAGAATTCCAATTATAGTGTTCCATTAGTTTTCGAACCAGAGAACTAGTGCCACTACCAGGATGTCCTGAAATGGTTATTTTTGCCATGTTCACACCCATTTATGGCGGCAAACAGAACACTTCTTATCTCTAGGACCACTCTTAGTTATCATATTAGAGCCACACATAGGACATTCTAAACCTTCAGCACTGGAGTAAGTAGATTTACTTTCTTTCGAATTCGAAGAAACCTCATCAGACTTGTTTGAATTTTTCTTACTACCTCGGTTCTTATTAGATTTTGACCTACTTCGTTGTCTTCTTCTTTTTGCGTTTTGATCTTCAGTCTTGGACTTTCCAGCAACAAGATGGAGGAGAGGTTCTTTCAATTTATCACCTGCTACAACAAGCGGATGTGAACGATATCTGAATAGCTTGATATGTCTGTCAACAACTCTTCCAAGTGGAGCACTCATGCAGATATATGCACAAATCCATGCTGGGAAAAATAGGAATTTATCAGATAATAAATTCCATTCCGATGACCAAGGCAGTGACACATAGTCAACTCTAAATGTCTCAACAGCAGTAGTCAGCCAAGAAAATAATCCAATAATTATTACCATTGTAAACATCATTGGCTTCATTGCACCCATCTGAATTTTCAGTTGCTCTGGCATCATCTGTTGTTGAAGAAGAGTTGCTTTTTCTTGAAGGATAGGGTCTCTTGACATCCTAGCATCATTCATCATTCTTCGAACTTGACCTTGTCTATGTCCAATGTGTGCTTGAGCAATTGGGTCTTGGAAGAAACTTCGTAGAATTGTGTTCATTAGCATAGAAAAGGAACCCAGCATTAGTACTGTTATGATAAAATAGGTTTCTTCAGGGAGTAAAGGAGATAATACAGGGTCTGCAATACCACCTAAAGTTCCTCTAATTCCAGGATTCATGATTAGTAGGGTCATCAAGACCATAATCATGAGCATCATCATCATCGAACCGCCTGGCGGTTGAGGTGGAGGCGGGTTATTCCCACTTGACATAGATGATGGGCAGAGCATAGAGGGCATGAATGTTGGGTTCAAAATTCATGTAAATTATCAATATAGACGATAATGGGAGACATTGAAACGCTGAACCCTCTACGAGTGAACCATGCGACGCAAACAACCACTGCAGGTAGATACAAATTGGCGTTATCCTCTTCCAATGCCAATGCCATTTCAGCCGGTTTGTGTTACTGAACTTGAAGCGATTGAACAAATTGCTATGCTAAAGGAACAACCTCGTATCTTTATGTGGACTGATGAGCCAAGACGTTGCCCTAATGGATGGGATTACATCGCTAGTGTTCGTCAAGGAGTTCCACCTCAAGGCATAGTAGCCGAACTCGATGCATGGATGGAACAATATCCAGGTGCATGGCTAGCAGTTGACCTTAGAGACGGAGTAATACCTCCCTCAACACCAAAACCTCTCGATCAATTTCTATCAGAATTGAACAGACCTACTCTTGTAATAGTAAGTTCTTCTTCAGAAAATGAGTTATGGCCTCAATGGGTTCTTCCCGAAATGTGAACGCCGTATTCATTCAAATAAATGCGAATGAACAAGCAGCACAAGTTGTTGCATCTTTAGGAGACATCACAGAACAAATTGGACATTCCTTTTCATCTGCTTCATCTTCAGCCACTTCATCAGTTGAAGTTTCCTCAGTTTCACTAGAAACGGCCTCTTCTGTTGCTTCTTCAGTAGATTCCTCAACTTCTTCAGATTCAGATGAATCTTCTGAATTAGCCTCATTCCAAGCCTTTGCAGCGTCTTCAAGTTCAGCCTTCTTCAAGTAACCATTTTCATCATGGTCGAAGTTTACAGCGTGAGCAATAAATGCATCTCTGTCTTCAATGCCACTAGCCTTCATTACTCTAAGTAATACATCTTCTCTCCAAGTGACCTTTGGCGCTTCTTCTACTTCTTCTTCAGAAGATTCCTCTTCAACAGATTCTTGTTCTAGACTTGGAACATCTTCAGTTTCTACTTCATCTCCAAAATGAACTCCATGGAATCTATTCAATGCTTCAGCGTCAACTTCTCCTGAACCTTTTATTTCGAATGAAACTTCTAATCTCTCATTCTTTCCAACAATAGGTATCATCCAACTAACATGGGAACCATCGTCTCCATCTTCAGTGGTCATTTCACAATCTTCACGCTTTCCGCCAGTTCCCTTGATGTGCCAATCTTTAATTTCAAAGTTTGAAGGTATTACATCATTGATGAAAACATCTTGTAATGCGGTATCTCCATTATTCTCGAATAGAATCAAAACTTCATATCTA
>NZXL01000040.1:7075-13236 GCA_002697705.1 Methanobacteriota archaeon | reverse complement strand
AGCCAAGAACTAACTGATTGAGTTAAGTAAGGCGTTGAGCCAAAGCTATCTTGCAAGAATCCTGGAACGAAATCACCAAAGATTGGTCCCATCATTAGTGTTCTTAGAGCACCGATTGTATTAGCATCAATTCCACCGTACAGCATTGAAATTGTTGATGTATTCCATGTCATTGGTGTACCAGGACCCATGGTTGTGAAATCAATTGGAGGGGTCATTCCTGATAATTCGCCATAGAGGAATAATCCTGCACCCGTACTGGTAGTTAATCCTAAATCTCCGTATAGTAGATTTCCTGCTAGAGCAGGGTCCAAGTCAACTGCTGGAGCACCAGAGGAACCAGTAAGTGCTGTACCCCAAAGTCCGCCCATGTTTAGAGAGTTGGTCAAGTAACCGCCATTGAGTGGGTCTTCTCCACCAAAGGTAATGTTAACGAATTGTGCTGCATTCATTGTCCCAATTCCGCCTAATAATCCTAATTGAACTGAGGTTGCTGAAGTTACCCATCCTGCAGCCCATCCTGCTGTTGCACCATATTGTTCCATAGTCAATCCATAAGTTGACATTGCAGTGCCAGCATCAAGTCCTAGGAATGTTGCAATTCCAAATCCTGTTCCTGCTGCGTTGGTAGCAATCAATCCAGATGGAGTGTCAGTTAGATGTCCTGCAGTAAGTAGATTGGTTACATTTACTCCATCAAAGGAAACTCCCAGAAGGTTCTCCATTCTATCTGCAGAGCCATCATTATCCGATGGGTCAACATCCGAGTTACCACTGTGTCCACCAAGAAGTGCAGGTGCAGAGAAAATAATACCTACTTTTGTATGGAGTGCTTTGTCTCTAACCAATGTTTGATTAAAGTCAGGTACCACATCATCGGTTCCATCACCATCTAAATCCATCATTACAACGATATCATCTGTTGATGGGTTGGCATCATGGTCGATCATCATTGGTGCAACATAGCCATATGTTGTTGCACGTTGCATAGTTGTTGAATTCTGTGGATCTGATGCTACAGCAATCCAATCATCTTCTGGGTCTCCAAGTCCTAAGAAAGCGACTGAACCTAATGGTTGAAGAAGGGAGATGTTGAAGTTAGCATCGAATGGGTGCATAGTACCCGAAAGAGCGGTTTCAATACCTTGGCTAAAGTCTGCTGCTGGTAGTGAAAGCGCATCTACTGGATTCATTGCTGCCCATGTTAGGTAAGCATTGGTTCCAAATGCTTGACCAGAATCAGAACTAGTATCTGCAGCAATGTCCGCTGCTGTAGCAACACCGGCTTGAGTTGTGTTTAGGTCTTGACCCATCATTCCAACTGCGAATCCAGCCTTAGTAGCCTCCATAATTCCATTGACTGCTAATCCAGTTGCACCAATTGTTTGTGCTCTAAAAGCAATGTTTAGTTGAGATACTGGAGTATCGCAAGAAACTTCACTATCTTCAGCGCACTCGAATGACTTGACTTGATTATAAGTCATTGTACCTGCACTTTCATTGTAATCAACAATTGTTCTTTTGTGAGTTATATCATAAGTGAAAGGACCTACTTTCTCATACATAGGTGCGGCATTAGTTGCCATTACATCATCGACATTGGTGATATTCCAAGCGTAATAATCACGCTGGGATGTTGAACTAGCCCAATCGGATTCTGCTTCTGTACAATCATCATTTGCACATGCATTATCCTTGGTAAAAGTTTCAAAATTCTCTTCAACTGCTGCTTCAACTCCTGCTGTCGACATCATCGACAAAGGGGCACTCAAAACTAATAGCGCTAAAGCAGCGCCAAGCATCATCTTACTGTTATTTAACATACTCATCGGTTCTCGTCAGCGCATCTAGGTGTTAAACATTACACCTAATGTTAGTGAAAATATCAATTTACAAATAATAACAGGAATAGTCAAGACCGTTTATTGGTTTTTTTAGAATTGGAGAGTCAAATGCTTGTTCTGAAAGTACCAAGTGTAAAAAGGGAAGTGCTTTTCGCTTGTATCATACTGCTAAAGAGTTGATAAAATGCCAGAACCTGTACAACGAATTTCTCACGAATCATACTCTTTTTTACAAGATAATATCGAGTCCACAATAGCAATTGGCACCTCGATTAGAGACACATTAGCGCCATATTCAAACCAAGTACCTTATGATACAAACTGGGAAGTTCAAGCAGCGGTTGAGGCACTTCATGTATTTGGTTCAAGATGGACCATCGAAATACTTTCTACACTATATATCGCTGGTCCAAGAAGATTTAATGAGATGAAAAATCTCCTCGAAGGAATCTCTTCTAGAACCTTATCTGATAAATTGAGACTTTTAGCCGACGAGCGTTTGATAATTCGACACGTCGATGATGGACCTCCAATTAGAGTTAATTATGCTCTTAGTGAACATGGTAAAACATGTGGAAGATTACTTTCTCCTTTGGTCGCACACCTAAAGATATACACTGGATCGGTTCAAGTCGGTGAATAATTGAAGAATATTTTTACAAAATGATGTAGAATCTTATGATTGTAAAATTACTCAATTACGGGATGCTTTAACAAAGGAGAACGATAAGCGGATTGTATGCCTTTGTTAGCACAGTGGGTTAGACAGCGTCCTTGGTTGGCTGCTGGAATCGCTAGTGCTGCAGGTGGTATCGCAGGTGTCGCTGGCTCAATGGCCGCCGCTGCTAGTGCTGTTGGTGCACTCGCGTGGGGTGGCGTTTCTTCTAAGTCCAGAGATAACGACCATCCACTTAGACGAAGAGTTTTGACTACCTTAGAAAAACATCCTGGGCTTTGTTATCGTGAATTGCAATCAACACTGAATGCTGCTAATGGAACTCTAAGACATCACTTAGATGTCTTACAATCTCGCAGAAGTGTCACTGTAATGCACGTCAACGGAAGAACCTGTTATTTCGCTGGTGCTCCAACTCAAATTGAAGTACTAAAGGGAATCTCTGTCAATGAACAAAGAGCTGCAAGATCACTTCCTATCGGCCTCTCCCTGGTTCAAAGACTAATCATCGAAGACATCGTCAAGGAAGGAATTCCTCGCTCACAGTCTGACCTAGCAAGAAGAATTGGTAGAACGAGAGCCACTGTACACTCTGCTATCAAAGTATTAAGACGAAGGGGGATTCTTAGAGAAGATAGAATCGAACTTATGCCTCACATCGATATGGACATAGAGTGGCATGGCACTCATGGTGTTGACTATGAGTGGGTCGATGAGCGCCGTTGAAATTCAACTAGAATTTTCGCCTCTTGAGAGCCAATTAATACATAGTCTTCAAAGACCTTCGCCATAGCCTAATATCTGAGCACGATGTTTAGAGTTCGAATTCAAGAGGTCGCACTACCAACTAGTGAAAGAGACCGAGATAGTTTGGTTTCATGGTTCATCGATTCACTGAGTTTGATTCGTAAAAAAGGCGAAGAAATGGCTGATGGAGGAAAAGCAAATCCGGTTCACAGACTTTTACGTGATTACCTATTTGCTCAGCCAGATATCGGTTGGGATGCTCAAATGTTAGCCGATGAGTTAGCATTAACTCCAGCTTCTCTAAATCATCANCTTACCCGTTTAGTNCANGCNGGNATNATCGGTTATACCAATGAAGGAAAAGGNTGGCGNCGNTATTANCTAAGNGGCGGNACAATCACCAATGCAATCGAATTNTTTTCACTTCAGTGNAANACAATNGTAGCNCAAAGACTGAGCCTTATTGAGAAAATGTGGGGGCGTGAAAATCCAAGATTGATTCTTGAACTCCCAGAAAATGATTCTCCACCGCTTAGCCTAGGTATAGCAGACCATCGGCCCTTGATGAGTGATAGCGAGGAAAGTATCTTATCACAATGGATGGGCGATTTTGGATTGCTTGGAGAAAGACCTGGAAAAGAGATCAAAGCGGATTCGGTTTCAGCACGATTATTCGAGNTATTATTGACTNGAGATGCNCCGCTATCACTNGATGAAGCGGCTGAACATGTAGGCGTACAAAAGGCTCGAATTGGAAGAATAATGGAGCGATTTAGAAGCAGTTCAATGGTTGAAAGAATACCACGAACCGACCGTTTAGCAATCGCTCTTTGGACTGCCATGACCACTCAATACCAAAGAAGAGGAGAAGATTGGATGCTAAAGAAAGGTGGGTTTCAAAGAATTTTGAACACAAAAAAACAATCTTCTNTGTTGATGAAACTCAAAAAAGGTAAACTGACAATAGAACAAGTCGAAAGTGAAATGAAAGGTATTGAACCTAAACAACAGATGCTGCTACTAAATTTACTCGGTGGAAGACTGCCGCTTGGGCACAGAATGTCTGGAGAAGATTCANCTCAAACTATACGTAAGGTTCAGGACCAATTAGACCGAGTTCTAAGGAGAATGCGAAGGGTAGCAGAGATGCTCGAATCAAACCTTAGTGAATCAGAGTAGTCCAACCCTTGAAAAACAAGATAGTCAAGCATTAGTTGTGAGCGAGTTTATTGGAGGCAAACTTGGGCCATGGGACGGTGAGCCTCGCCGATTATTTCTTGCTCCAATGTCAGGTGTAACTGACCTTCCTTACCGCTTGCTTGCAAAACAATGCGGCGCTGATGTGACGATTACAGAATTCACCAATAGTACTGCACTTAGCAGAGAGGCTGCTGTTTCATGGCGAAAAATGGAATCGCATGAAACCGAAGTACCATTCATTCCACAAATCTTTGGCGGCGATGCAAAAGATATGGCTACTGCTGCCGAAATGCTAGCGCCAAATGCTGATTTAATCGACCTAAACTTTGGCTGTCCTGCTCCAAAAGTGACCAAAATTTGTGCAGGTGCAGCGNTAATGGGAGAGCCTGATAATCTGGTATCTATGGTCGAGGGGATTGTTNANGCTNTCGATATTCCTGTTACTGCTAAGATGAGACTTGGAACTGGAGCACANCAACACAATGCCATTGAAATTTGNCAGCGCTTGGAAGAGGTTGGCACTCAGAGACTTTGTGTTCATGGCAGAACCCTAAAGCAACGATACTCGGGTGAAGCAGATTGGAATTATATTAGAAAAGTCGTAGATTCCGTTGATGTGCCTGTAATTGCAAATGGTGATGTGGTAGACGCTAAGAGTGCTGCTGAATGTCTCAAAACTACAAATGCAGGAGGCTTAATGATTGGGCGAGGAGCGATTGGTAGACCTTCGATGTTTGGAGAAATGAAAGTTGGACTTGGATGGATGAAAGAAGAGGATTTACCATGGGTAATTGCTAATCAAGAAAACTGGTTTGAACTAGATGAAATTGAAAGAGCCTTTGCCACACGGAAATGGTGCTGGGACAAATATATCGAATTATCAAAACAAACAACTGGAATTCAAGGTAAATGGATGCAGAGACATGCTGTAGCATTTAGCAAAGGCTTGCCTGGTGCCAAGAAAGTTAGAGGTTTGATGCATGTACAACCGACTCCTGAAGACTTCGCTCAGTCGATCAGTGACTTCCTTGTTGGTAGTGTTTGACAAGAACCACTACAGACCCTTCGGCCGATTTCGAGAATTGAATAGATTATCGTAATTACCATGATTAGAATTGAATAGTACAATCTTGCAGGAATAATCATGCAGCCCGGTGTTGGTCCTGAAAAACCAAATCAAACTCAATTTTACGGTCAGCCACAGAATATCAATCAACAAATTCAGCAAACTCAAGGCGCGTTTCCTCAGCAACAAGTAATTATTATCAATGCTAAATATAAACCAGATTTTAACTTCAGATATCTTTCTTACGGTGTATTTGCCCTAGGCATAACTGCATCTTTAATTTTTTCAAATTTGCGTACTGCGGCATGGGGTGCCGACCAATATCTACGGTTTTTGAGTGAGGCGTCTTGTTGTCTTTCGATAATTTTGACATTCGTTTTTGACGCGGTATTTTACAAAGGAAAAGCGGATTGGCAAACTAACACCGGACAATCTAACACNNGNTCNNTAACNGGAATGATTTTTAATATTCTTTTTGTCATTCTAGTCATAATTTTTGGATACTTNTGGTTTATTGGTGACTAGATTCAAGGATGTCCTTCGTATGAACATCAAGTCAAAAGNTAGCGTCTAAAACGGCCGACTCCAAGCCCATTCAAAAACCAATTATTGTTAGTGTTTCGNATGG
>NZXL01000040.1:0-7070 GCA_002697705.1 Methanobacteriota archaeon | reverse complement strand
CAACNCNNNTNGCATTCATAGAATGATGTGAAGTCAGTAACAATTCGTTCGAATGGATTCTTGATACTTCCACGGTAATCCCATGTTCTTGCAGCCGCAATGACGAAATGTTTCACACCTGGGATTTGAATAGCTTTGATTAAATCTTCGAGGTGGGTTTTGTTTGCAATTACCATCATACCGCATTCAACTTCTAGCAATATTCCGTCTTTTTCGCCCCAACCATCGGGATTATAGGATTTCACAATCTTTCCATTATCACCATACAATACTGGAACAGGTACAGTCTTCTTCTTTCCATCAATTATTTCCTCTACTAACATCCCATCAATTTTTTTCAAGCCAGGTGCCACTTTTCCAAGGACATAATCTGAATTAAACCAAGCCTTCTCTTCATTTGTTCCACTTTTTCCAAACTTTGCACTATCAATTTCCGTCCTATTTTCTTTGAATGCGTTAACAATTTGTAAAACATTTGCATCAGGCCCCCGATGTTTTGGGAAATGTGTGTATATTATTCCTGTCATGATACATTGCATGTTGCGTAGCCGTTTAAGCAGTTCGTTCGTAGAAAGTTGCCAAAGGAGGGCGCTATGTGGCGCCCGTGTTTCCATAGGTATACATTCAACACCAATCGTTTCAAAGGGACCGATGCAAAACCTAGCATAATCATCAAATAATGTGGGTGAAAACGATTGTTGTGCTCCCGTACTTACCGACAACTGATGATTTACTCGAATGGGAATTGAGTGATGTTGCAAAGAGTACTGGTGATTTGAAGAACAGCTACCATGTTTTCGATGATGAGATTGATTATATCCTTGAATTTATTGAATCGGGGCGGCCAAGAAATAAACGCCGCCATAGTAAATTAACTAAAATTCACCATAGGTTAGAGGGGGTAAATTGCCCAATTTGCCTAGTTGATTTTCGAGAAAATCAGAAAGAAATCCGATATGATTGGGATTTACGCTCAGTTGAACATATAATTTCTCTGGATTTCGGTGGAGTAACTAATGAAGCGAATTCAATATTGATCTGTAGGTCATGCAATATTGCATTTTCAGATATGATACGAGGATTGCTTCCAATTCGAGTTACAATTCATGGCGATGGAAGAATTGGGGGGAAGAAGAAAAAAGGTGATAGTAAGAGAAAAAGGATTCGAACTCCAAAACAAATTTCATCTATGCCCAATGACTGGAAGGAACGGATATATAAACAATATTTATTCCAGCGTATTGTTGTTCATTCAGTACCATTAGTGAAGAGAGATTTACCGGATCTGTGGAATGACTTTTGGGAAAATAAATTGAAACAAATTGAAGTAAGTAATCGAATGATGATCAAGAACAATCCAGACTATATTCCTACAGAACCTGATTTTAGTAGATTAGATATTTTGTAAGGGTTTCGGATGGCCCCTCAACACCCATGGCAGGTGTATTGGTATCCAAGAGACTCTTGTACACGCTTACCTTAAATCTAGATTCGTACCAAAACACTATATGGTTTGTGAGGAATCAAAAATCATGAAAAATATGGCGACCACATTGATTATCATTTTGTCTCTATTTGCAGTTTCATTTGGGAATTATTTGACAGAAGAAAATAAATCCCTGGAACAGTCAGATTTTTCCAAAACATCAGGGAGAGCAGTTTCTGACTGGGAGTGGAGCACATCGTTTGGTTCTCCGGGCGCTGACGATGGTTGGGGGATTGTGATTAACCAGAATGGTGAAAGTTTGGTAACCGGGCATTTCAGCGGCACAGTAAATTTTGGCACATGTTCTACATGTACGCATACAAGTCAAGGCATGGCAGATATTTTCATTGCCAAATTAGATTCTCAGGGTGATGCAACTTGGGTAAATACTGCTGGAGGGACTGGTTTAGATGCCCCTATTGGATTGATAACAGAATTGGATAATGGTAATTATGCCATTTCAGGATATATTGATGGAACAAGCACTGCACAATTCGGAAGTACAACGCTTTCTCCTAGCAATATAAGGGCTCTATTGGTTGCGGTGTTCGATGATTCTGGCAACTGGGTTTGGGCCAATGAATACTCTGGTGCGCATTCAACTTCTGATGTAAGAGGTTATGACATAACCTCAGACTCATCACACATCTATGTCACTGGAGACTATGTCAGATCTATGGAAATCAATGGTGTAGTTCATAATGCTAACATTGCAAATCACCCTGGTGCCAAAGATTTGTTTGTAATGAAACTCGATTACTCAGGAAATGTGGCATGGTCCCAATTTCCAACGAGTAGTGGGCCATCGCATGACGGAGGAAGAGGTATTTCTGTAGACTCAAACGGAGATGTTTACATTTCCGGAAGGCATAGCGACGGCGCTCAATTTGGCTCAACAACGTTGGTAAATTCTCCTACTCCTTCTAACACTGTGTACAACTCTTATGAAGGACTAATTGCGAAGTTAGACTCAAGTGGAAATTGGTTATGGGCAGTTTCACATTTCGGGTTCCATCTTGAAATTGTCGTAGATATCGAAGTGAGCCCATCAGGGAATTTTATTGCAGCAACTCAAATTACAAACCAAGTTAGTTTTGGAAGCACCAATGGGGTTATTTCTGGTCCTTTCTCAAACGGTGCAAACCATATGGTTGCATTGACAAATTACAACAGTGATGGGGAGTTGATTTGGTATGATGTCATGGACGGACATGATAATTACCCTGTTGAATTATCCATTGCTCCAGGAGGAGAGGTGTTTCTTTGTGGATGGGGATTTAACGTTGGTGCAATCGATTCAGTGAATTCAAATTCTCTTTTTGATTCACAATGGCAAGGACAAACGCATTGGAGCCTAGACGTTTGGGTTGCTAAATACCAGCAAACTGGTGAACTGGATTGGGTTGTTACTTCCGGTCCTGACCAAGGCAGTTCAAAGGTTCGTGACTGTGCGTTGGATCAAAATAATATCGCGTATATCGCTGGAAGTTTTGATGGCGAATCCATATTTTCATCATCGCATCAAGATACGGATGGAGCCGTTGATGGTACCAAAGATTCTGTATTTGGTAAGCTAGTACAGAATTATTCATCTCCGAACCCAAATCCATGTGATGGTTTCAATGGTAGTATCGGTCCAGTATGGGAAACGGGAGTAATTGGAACTATTACGCAAGGAGAAATATATGAATTTCCTGATAATTCAGGAATTTATTGGCAGGTTATTTTAGGACAAAACAATTCTAATATTCCAGATCCTGGAACAAATCCAGACATATGGAGTCCTTCTTGTACATGCTACGAAATCTGGGTAGCATCTCCGAACCCACTAGTTTGGGATCCTTCGACTTCATATTCTTTGTATCAGATTGTCGAATACCCTGCTGGCTCAACCGAATTATGGCAAGCATTAGATAGCAGCTTGAATGAAATACCAGATGACCCCAATAATTGGCGATATTGGGAAAGATGTGTGGGTACTGAATGTGCATCATTTGGTGGTCAAACAGGACCCGTGTGGGATGAAACAACCCTCAACACAATCGTTACAGGCGAGATTTATGAATTCCCTGCAAATTCTGGATATTATTGGATGGCCTTACAAGATGTATCGACTTATGCTGATCCGGGGCCAAATCAGCCGGATATTTGGAGCCCAAGATGCAATTGTTCACAAATTTGGCAATTTGGAGGCCAGCAGATATGGGATGCAAACCAACCATACACGCAATATGAAATCGTTGAAAGTCCGGCTGGAAGTGGTGATTATTGGAGTTTGACAGTTGCGAACTCTTTGGGTGGAGCAAGTCCAGAGTTCAGTCTAGATTGGAACGGTTGTGGGGACACTATGACACCTTGTGAAGAGGCTGCAAACGATAACAATAATTGGCCAATGTGGACGGTCACTGGACCTCCATATGATTTAGGAGACGTGGTCTCTTATGAAAATCAATTCTATATCTCCATACGACCAACTAACACGATAGAACCTGGCGATATTGGAGTTGCAGTTTTAGCTTGGGTTGAATGTTCCTGTGACCAATTAATGCCGGGATTGCCGGAATATGATCCCTCAATTTCATATCTCGAGTTTGATGGTGTAGTCCATAACAACGAAGTTTACTGGGCCATTTATCCTGTGCCCGCAGGTAATGCACCAGGACCTAATCAATATTGGAGGACATGTAACTGGTGTGAATCATCAGACAATAATATCGAAGGAGAATGGGATTTATCTTGGGCTGTTGCGGCGAACTACATGATCGGCGACCTAGTTACAGTTAATGGCCAAATTTGGATCTCGTTGATGGATTATAATCCGACAGCTCCCGGAGGGGGAGTAATTAATCCATGGCCTCCTGGTGTTCTTTATCCTCCTATGTGGGACGTTGGATGGATCATTTGTAATTGCTCAGAAGTAGCAACTTTGTATGACTCAGCCCTAGTTTATGCGGAAGGAGACGTTGTCATTGGCCCGGATGGCAATATCTGGATTTCTGAATATTCAAACAACGGAAACTGGCCTTCTATTGAGATACCTCTTACTTGGGCCACGGTAACTATCCCTACATGGCGGATGTGTGCTTCAAGCACGTGCATAAACCCCATGGCTTGGGATACAAATACGGCAAATTATGGAGGATATTTCCAAGGAGATGCAGTTTCACATTTAGGCACTAATTGGATTTTAATGCCAGGGAATTCGGGTACATCAACCCCGCCAGCGATTTCAATGATCATAAATCCCGGTCCATGGACTACATGTTCCTCAAGCCTATCAAACAATGTTAATATGTACATAATTTCTCAAGGGGAGGTCAATATAGAAGCCAAATCCATTGAAATCGGAGATTTTGTGGAAAACGAGGATAATAAAGGGCTTGCATCACTGGAAGCTGGGCAAACTATAACCGGATTCAATTTCAATTTGGATAGAACATCTAACTCAGAGGTCAACAATGCTATTTGGTTAACAAAAAGCATCACTGAAATTAGTAATTCGAGTTTACAAAAAATAATTGAAAGCAATATATTGGTTGTCGATGTCTGTGATTCACGATATAATTTAAATGGCTATGACGAGGAAAAATACCTCTGTGGTTATTGGTATGAGGACGCCGTAGATGACAGGACGAAAATTATTCTCGGGCCCGGAATGTTATGCCCTGAAGATCTCAATGGATGCAATGATGTAATTTTAGACATCAGCCCACAGGTTGAAAGCACGGATGATTCAAGTTTGATTGAGAACTCTGAAGATTCTGAATCAACTCCTGGGTTCTCAATAATCACCTTGATATTGGCCTTCCTTTGTGCTGTAATTTTTGTCCAGAAAAATACGAAAAACATTGACTAAGATTCAATTACAAGCTGTAACAAGAAGGAATAGTTAACTCATTCTTGATCAATTTACAAATCTGTCGCATACATTACAAAGAGCCCTAATTGTTAACCCGTCGAAGCAAAGAGTAGCGTCTGTATCGACCCACTGCAAGCCCTTTGATTTGACAATACCTGAGCAATGGGTATTCGGATACACCCTCTGAACCTATCCGAAAGCGATTATGCTGAGGAATAGTTTATTGAATCTGGTCTCGCTTCCACCTGTATGAGGTTACGATTATTATTTGTCAGTATGCTCTTCATTCTTGCACCTATGTCTGGCTGTTTATCTTCATCTGAAGAAGATTCAACTAAGGCAGATAGTATTGTTAATGGCTCAAATTCATTAATCAAAATGACTGATGAGCCGTTCGGGGAGAATTGTGCTTATGGTGGAGTGAAAATTGAATCAGGTATTGATTTGGATGGCAATCAAAAATTAGGTGAAAATGAAGTGGATAACACGGCATACGTTTGTAACGGAGAACCTGGAGATAATGGAGTTTGTAACCCTGAAGATTGTTGCAATGTGGACTGTGAAAATCAAACATCGCCTGTTGATCAATTAACGGGTGGTGGGTGGCACACTTGTATGCTTAGAGAAGATGGCACTGTAATGTGTTGGGGGAACAATTACTATGGCCAAATCGGCGTAGGATACAGAAATGCCTCGGGCGGAGTGAATCCTATTGATGTTACATTGTATGGCGGGCATACGGCAAGACAACTTTCAGCTGGTGGATTTCATAATTGCGCCATATTAGATGACGGAAGCGTGGCTTGTTGGGGCTACAATGAGGATGGGACTCTTGGGGATGGTACTTACAGTGATCGATATGTGCCTGTGCCTACGCTTAACTTTGGTCCAGATGTAACCGCCGAATTGTTGTCGTCAGGCTACTATCATACGTGTGCACTTCTCTCAGATCAATCGATTTCCTGTTGGGGAAGCAACGAATACGGTCAAATTGGCAATGGGGAAATCGACGGAACCATAGGGATATCAACTCCATATTCTGTTCCAGAATTCAGTTCCGGAAGTAATGCTTCCCTTGTTAGAGCAGGGGGTCATGCTACATGCGTTGTTACAACTGATGGTGAACTATTCTGCTGGGGCTACAAAGCATTGAAAGGCGTAACAAACGCCAATAGCTACATTTCAACACCTACTCATATACCACATCAAGGAACAAATGTCACAGATGTTTCTGTTGGAGGATATCATACATGTTCATTGCTTGAAAACGGTTCAGTAATGTGTTGGGGAAGGAATGATTTTGGGCAACGTGGACTAGGTTATACACAATCTGCAACCGACCCATTTACTGAACGTGCGGCCATCGATTTCGGGAACAATAGAACCGCTTTACAGGTATCCGCTGGCACACATCATTCTTGCGCAATTTTAGAGGATTGGGAGATTGTTTGTTGGGGCAATAATACCTACGGACAGTTGGGCAATACACCTTCAAATCATGAGTCTACTCCTGTGACTGTTTCTGGCTTAGACGGGGTTGCAAAACCTGAGAATTTGTTCCTTGGTAATTTCCATACGTGCGTTGTTTTTGAAGATAAATCCGTATCATGTTGGGGAAGAAATGTCAATGGACAAGTTGGCGATTATACAACTGATGATTCTTCAGAACCAATCTTCCTCGAGATAGATTAATTGTATAATTTTAAGATTAAGATTTGCAAAGGG
>NZXL01000039.1 GCA_002697705.1 Methanobacteriota archaeon | reverse complement strand
TACTACGATTCTTTCTGATGGCGACTATACTTTGGTAGTGACTAGTGCTGATGCATCGGATAATTCCAATAGTTCAACAATTGAGTTTACTGTTGATGTAGGAGCAACTGCTGGTAATGGCAATAATGGTAATAACAACGGTGGAACCACAACTCCAGACAGTAGTGACGACGATGAAGAGACATCATCAGAGATTTCCTCAACCACAATTCAAATAGCAGTACTTGCCATTATATTATTGCTGATTGTGGCTTTCATTCGAGTCAATAGAAACGACACCGAAGACGACGACAAATGGTCATAATCAATACTGTTCTAGTACAAGTTCAGTAGTTGTAGATCCAATTTCATTAGGTGCGGCCATCCACATCTTATCGAGAAGTGCTCTTAGTGCCATAGTATCATCGACGTGAACTAGAGCTACAAGATCAGCATCTCCTGAAACCTCGTAAATGATTTCGATTCCATCCCANCCAGTNACTTCAGAAGCAAAGGAACCAATTTCTGCNCCAGGCAATACCTTGATTCTNACAAGTGCAGTTAGTCCAACTCCACCTTCTCTAATNGTATATCCNCGAATAACNCCCTCTTCTTCCATTTTTTTGATNTGAGTTCTNATNGTTCTTTCTGANGCACNAATATCTCTAGCTAATTCGACATATGACATTCTTCCGTTTTTTCTNAGGTGNGCAAGTATCGCTCTATCAATTTCTGCAATGCGTGGCATGTGCGACCCTTTGNNTACTNGTTTATTAAACTTCATAAAACNGNNATTATTGCCNTGTTTAAGTAGTTAATATACAATGAAAAACAATTTTTGACCGAAAAACGGGAAACAACCAAATTAAAAAACCGCTCAAAATAATATTTTTACGCCGTTTTATTCAAAGGGCGACATACATTGGCTCGTTACAGGGAAACACATGGCAGGCCATATTTCAGGATTAAATGCGCGAATGATTCTTGATAGCCGAGGCAATCCAACAGTAGAAGTCGACTGCTATGTTGACGGAGTTCTAATGGGTAGGGCCGCAGTTCCTTCAGGCGCTTCAACCGGTGCTTATGAGGCAATAGAAATGCGCGATGGAGACAAATCTAGATATTTAGGCAAAGGAGTTAATCAAGCCGTAGACAATGTCTCTCAAAGAATAGAAGAGGCATTGGTTGGATTGCCGGTCGATGAACAGAAAATCATTGATGAAGTTATGATTGAACTGGACGGGACTCAAAATAAATCTTCACTCGGTGCAAACGCAATGCTTGGAGCNTCTTTGGCCTGTCTTCATTCTGGTGCAGCAATGCATGAATTACCACTTTGGAAGTATATCGGAGGCGTTGCTGGAGGCCTAATGCCAGTTCCAATGTTGAATATTCTCAATGGCGGCGCTCATGCAGCAAGCAATGTCGACGTCCAAGAATTCATGGTTATGCCACATGGTTTTGATACATTTCAAGAAGGACTTAGGGCAGGTGTTGAGACTTATCATTCTCTCAAAAGAGAGCTAAAGGCTGACGGACTACTAGGCGGAGTTGGCGACGAAGGAGGCTTTGCACCAAACCTTCCTGCTAATGAAGAGGGGTTGAAATACATGGTGAGAGCGATAGAAGGTGCTGGTTATTCCACAGATCAAATGGGAATTGCATTAGATGTGGCAGCAACCGAATTCCACCATGATGATGGTTATCATATGGATGGAAAAGTCCTTTCAAGTGAAGAATTAGCAGACCTATACTCCGGCTGGCTGGATGATTATCCTATTCTTTCAATCGAAGATGGATTTGGCGAAGATGATTGGCGAGGGTGGTCAAATTTCACTAAGAGGGATGGCCACAGAGTACAAACAGTCGGAGACGACTTATTTGTCACACAGTCAGAGCGTTTGGCACAAGGAATAGAAATAGGTGCTGCAAACGCTATGTTGGTTAAAGTAAATCAAGTCGGTACAGTCACAGAAACCCTTGAAGCGATGGACCTTGCTTCATCAAATGGGTTCAACAATGTAATTTCCCATAGAAGCGGTGAAACAGAAGATGTAACAATTGCTGACCTAGCAGTAGGAACAAGAGCGGGGCAAATCAAGACAGGTGCTCCGGCGCGTTCAGATAGAGTGGCAAAATATAACCAACTTCTCAGAATTGCAGAGGATGTTAGCGAATACCGTTCACCATTTTAGATGTGGTAATTTACAGCGGTTTATAATGGGCATTTTTACAGATGACCCCATGAAACAGAAACTAGTTTGTTTGATTGTAGCCTGCTTTATGATTTCAACCGTTACTCTAAACGTGTCTGCCGACAAGGCAGACGACATACCGACGAATGTAGCGGGGACCACTGTTCACGATTCTCTCGTAGCCGCTTTAACACAAGCAGATTTGGTCTCTACTCTTCAAGGAGATGGGCCATTTACAGTATTTGCTCCAACCGACCAAGCATTTACCGATGCAGGAATTGACCTGTCTACATTTGATACCGATGAAGAGAATGCCACATTGGTTGATATCCTGACATATCACGTTGTATCAGGCAGCGTAATGTCTTCTGCACTATCAGATGGACAACAAGTGGATGCTTTAAACGGCGATAAACTGACATTTTCGGTCTCCACATCTGAAGTAAAGGTAAATGATGCAGTAGTAACTCAAGCAGATGTTGAGTCTTCCAATGGAGTAATACATGTAATTGATAAGGTTTTGATGCCACCTGCAGATTTGCAAGATATACCGACAATCGCTCAAGAAACAGGAATTCATACTGCTCTTGTATCTGCATTGACTCAAGCCAATCTAGTATCTACNCTTCAAGGAGAAGGTCCATTTACAGTATTTGCTCCAACNGACCAAGCATTTACCGATGCAGGAATTGACCTNTCTACATTNGATACCGATGAAGAGAATGCCACATTGGTTGATATTCTAACATATCACGTTGTATCAGGCAATGTTCTTTCTACAGATCTAGCCGATGGTATGCAAGCCTCAGCAATCAATGGAGATAGAGTTACTTTCACAGTAAACTCNGATGGTGTCAAAGTAAATGATGCAACAGTCTCCTCAGCAGATGTAGTCGCTTCAAATGGCGTAATTCATGTTATCGATAAGGTTCTAATGCCNCCTCCNGGAGATATCTGTTACAATGTAATCTCTCACACTATCATCCCAGGAGCGACAAAAGTTCAGTGTAATTCGCATATGTTTGTAGAGAACTTCTCGATGGGCGGCCAAACAATTACNGGATGTTACAATACCGTTACACACGTAGTATCGGACATTTCTCAATTAGAGTGTAACTCTTACATGTGGACACCAGCAGTGAATATTGCTTTGACAGCACAGGCAACAACTATTCACAAATCTCTTGTGGCTGCATTAACAGCAGCAAGTTTAGTCGAAACACTGAGTGGNGATACACAATACACTGTCTTTGCACCTACTGACCAAGCATTTACTGATGCAGGAATTGACTTGGATAGTTTTGATACCGATGAAGAAATCGCAATTCTATCCGACATTCTACTATACCACGTTGTTGCAGGAAAAGTATTGTCTACAGACCTTGCAAATGGAGAAAATGTAGTTACAGCTGCTAACACCGACTCTCTTACTGTTGAAGTTAGCGAAACTGGAGTCTCTGTTGGTGCCGAAAAAGCCAATGTTATTCTTGCAGATGTACCTGCTTCAAATGGTGTAATTCACGTCATCGACAAGGTTTTGATGCCACCTGCAGACTTACCGACCTGTGATTACACTGTTGGTATTGGACTATCAGGAATGGCATTCAACCCATCCGTACTAGAGATTAGTGTTGGTGAAACTGTATGTTGGCAATGGACTGATGAAACAATGGCTCACAATGTTAAGGAAGTTGATGGAGACAAATCAAANNTATTTGTTGANGGCGGAATAACATCNGGNACATCTCAAACCACTGTTGACTTTAGGCATACATTCACAGAAGATAATTCAACATTTTANTATGTCTGNGAACCNCANATCTTAGCNGAAATGTATGGAAAGGTCATAGTAGGTGATGGCGGAGTTGTTGCTGAAGAAACAAATACTGAGACCACGGATGACAAATCCGATAGCAACACTCCAGGATTTATGTCAGTGACTGCAGTTATCGCTTTGGCTGGGGCACTTTTGTTTGCCCGAAATCGCAATGAATGATATCATAGTTGAAGTAATACTTTGCGAAATTTGATAGCGAAGGCCCTTGTCACAACGGCATGGGTCTTCGCCGCCATATTGTACCAATCGCTCTGATCTTGGTATTTCTTCTACTTGCAAGGCAGATTTACCCATACTCAACTCCCTCTAACGAGGTTTTAGTCGATGGCTATGAAATTGAAAAAGTAGTTGGTGGATTAGGCGGCCCTACATGCATGGAGTGGGATGAACCAGGTAATTTGCTGATGTGTGATAGAGACGGAGATAGAATTATTTTATTCAATACATCGGACGACTTTTCTCAATCTACGATACTTGAAGGCCTGAATAATCCGCATGGAATACACATAACGGTTGACCATTTATTTATCTCCGAATCTGGAACTCTATCCAAATATGATAGAGGCGTTGATTGGGAATTGACTAATCGCACGGTACTGATTGACAATGTTCCAACAGGAAATCATCAAACCAATGCGATTAATGCTTTGCCAAATGGCACCTTAATTTGGCATGTTGGCTCCACATGCAACGTCTGCCAAGAAGAGGATTCGCGTAACGCAGCGCTTCTTTGGGTTAATCCAATCGATGGAGAACATGGAGTAATCGCCTCAGGTGTTCGTAATTCTTTTGATGGGGTATGGGTGGAATCAATGGGCTACATATTCACCGATAATGGCAGAGATTTCGATGGCGACCATCCTCCTGAAGAGATCAATCTATTGATTGCAGGAGAATCATATGGCTGGCCAGATGATGAACCTGAAACTCCAGTACCGGCCGGAACACAAGGCCCTGTAGCAACTTGGACTCCTCATACATCTGTCAATGGAATTGATGTCAGGCCACAAAACTCTAGTTTGCCTGGGCTATCTGAGGGAAGTGGCCACACCGTATATGCCACAGTTTACGGCTCATGGAATACGTTACTCCCACAAGGTCACCAATTGCTTAGAATTGATTTCACGCCGTTATTCGACTCGGATGGGAATTTTTCTGGCTGGGGCAGCGAAACATCATTATTCGCCCAAGACCTTGGAACTCCTCTACCTTTGAGATTTAGCCCGTCTGGAGATTTATATTATGCAATATTTGGCAATGGAGGCACACTATACAAGGTGTCTTCAACTCAATCTTAATGCTAATTCTTCAAGAGTTTCTTCCTCTTTACGCATTGAGCGGATATATCGAGGGATAATATGCTGAGAGGCTTCTAAGTCCCACAAGTCCCCTGCCCATTCAAATTCACCATCAAAATTTGTGTTTATCTCAGTTCCACTGAAAGCGGACCAAACCGAACAACCATCCTTCGACAAATCTTTGGTTTGTCTATACCATGGTAAAGTTGGAACCTTTGACGATTTCACTAATGAGTTACGATTGATATATTCTACAATACAATCTTCCACGACAAATTTCGCACCTATTTCCTCTAGCATAGAGACAGCATCATCATTCTTAGCTCCTCTTTGGAACCAGACCAAGGGGAATTTTGAGGCTTGAAATCTAAATAAAAATTGTTTTACAACACTCAGTGCTCTTTGAGGGGCAAGAAATAAAACTACGATTTCTGGAATAATTCCTTCATCAATTTCCTTACGAATTGGGATATTAGAGATTGTAGCACCTGCATCGTTGAGATGCAAGGGGACCAATCTCCAGCCCTTGCCACTTAGGTCGTGTATCGCCTTATTTGCTGGCCTTTCAGTATTCAAACCACTACCAAAAATATGAATTGAATCAGAGGAAAGGAGCGTATTTGATAGCACTTCATCGCTGGACATAAAGTAACACTACCGTAATAATTTATCAAATAGTGTTTACAAATCCGATAACCAAGTTTGAAGTCTTTTGACACCTTCTTTGATATTTTCCATTGAAGTAGCATATGATATTCTTACCAAGCCTTCTCCACCTTGCATAAGTGAGCCAGGAATTAATTGGACTTGTGCCTCTTTCAATGCTCTGGTGGCGAACTGGACATCATCCATGCCAGTTTCAGTAATATCGCACAATGCATAGAACGCTCCTTCCGGTTTTGGTACAGAAACCCCAGGTAGTGCATCAAGCAATCTGTGGATCACATCCCTTCTTTCACGGAATGAATCTGCCATTTCTTTAGTTTCATTTTCTAAAGTAAGTGCGGTTATCGCTGCAGGCATTAAGAAAGTGGCAACGTGTGTTGCAGCGCTTGCATTAACTTTCTTTACAGCGTCCATGACTTTACTGGGGCCACCAATCCATCCAAGCCTCCAACCGGTCATAGCCCATCCTTTTGACCATCCACCAACTGTAATAGTTCTCTCTTTACCACCTTCAAATATACTTGGAGAGGTATATCCATAATCTTCCCAAACCAGAGTGGCATATATCATATCATCAATAATCCACAGGTCATTCTTTTTGGCAAACTCAACCAACATTTCAACTTCTTTTGGCTCGTAAACTGCACCTGTAGGATTGTTTGGTGAATTGACCAGAATAGCTTTTGTTTTGTCAGTTACTGCTTTTTCTAAGGCTTTAAAGTCAGGGTGATAGTTTTCCCTATTTACCGGTACGTGGATAGGTACAGCACCAATCATTTTCAACATTCCATCATATGAAGGCCAAGCGGGCGCCAGTAGTAGAACTTCATCACCGGGGTCCAGTGTTGCCATCATGGCATAGAGCACTGCTTGCTTACATCCAGGAGCGACCACAATATCCTCTGACGGAATCGAGATATCATGGATTTTCAAATGATTTGACACAGATGAACATAATTCCTCACTACCCTGAGTTCTGGTATATGTTGTTTCACCTCTGTCCAATGAGTCCTTCGCTGATTGAACTATTGCTTCGGGAGTATCAAAATCTGGTTGGCCTACTGTAAAACGTATAACTTCAGGTCCCGGTGGGGAAAGGAATGATGCAAAGCCAGTGCCAACATCTTTGATATTCTTGTTCACTTCTGGCATACTTGGCCCTCCTCTGTGAGATAATTTGACCAAACCAATTCCGCATTTCAACTCTTTGTAAAATATGTCTAAAATGGCCTTATTTATTGGAGCACGGACTGAGATTTGAACTCAGGTCTCAGGATTTGCAATCCCGCTCATAGCCGCTCTGACATCCGTGCAGTAGGTTGTCGGATAAACCAGTTCTATTTCAACGCGACCTTAAACTATAAATTTGAAATTATAGGTTTTGTTTAAGTCATTGGTACTCTAGCAGAGGCCAAATAAGCAATGTTGACAAGCATCGTGCGCACCAGGTGAACTTATGTTGAAAACTATTCTTCCAGAACAGATAATACCTATTTCATATTATGATTGTAGATACTCTGTCCTTAGACAACCACTTGGATTCCCAAGAGGCGCTGAGATTCTTTCCGATGACAACAAAGCCATACACTCTTATTTCGAAAAACAAAGCAAGGTATTATCGGTAGGGCGGGCTCATGTTATACCAGCCGATAGCGACGGTACAGCCGCAGACCATGCAGGTCCAGATGCTACAAAGTGCCCTGGATTCGGGCCACTTACTAAAATGGAAAATAATAGGCCTGCGATACAGATAAGGCAAATGGGAACCCTCGTCGATGAAAGACGAAAAGGATTGGCAGCCCTAGTCCTATCGAGTTTAGAAGCTACCTCAAAGCAAGAATTTGGAGCAAAATATGGATTTCTACAGGCGCGTGAATTCGCAATACCATTCTACCAATCTCAAGGATGGCAAATCATCGACGACCCCTATTCTATTGAAGGAATAGGCCCTCATAGGTCAATGATGAAGGAATTATAACATGAATTATTCATAAACCCTAAACTTTCTATGCTATCAATAAAAAATAACTCTTAGTGATATTTTTATGATAAATGAGTGTGCAATGATGCAACAAATAAATACCAACAAGAAAAAAACATATTATATGACTTCAAAAGACGACGGCTGGATGGCAGAACAAGCAGAGACCGAGAAAAGGGTCGAACGTTACTTGGCAGCATTCAAAGAATTAGCAGTTCAAGACCCGGACGGTTTTGCATCACTGGCGCCTGAATTATTGAAGAGAAGCGTCTGGGATTGGCGAAAAACCGATCCAGTCTTTTATGATAAACTCACCATGTGGCTAGATAAAGAATGTCTTTGGACTCCATTTTCTGATATAATGCCAAAGAATGTTCGCGTCAATTCAAAGCAAAAAGTAAAACCGATAGACAAAACGTCATTGCCAGAACAGTATAGCGAGATCATAGATAGGTTTGAAGAAAAGTTTTCAGGCGATTACCATCGCTGGAATGCGGCGAAAAGAGACCAATTCATCATTTTAGGGATGTTAGCCCTTGAAGGGAAAAATGGGGTAAGGCAAGGCAAACTAGCCCACTATCTGGGAATGAATAAACTCGGTCCAGGCGGAATTGAAGGCTCAAATGCAATAAGAGCTGCTAAAATAGCACTTTCGCGCCAAGAAAAGGGCCTAACTCTGAAATTATTCGATGATGCAAAAGGAAACGGTTCCGAGCGTTTACACGCATTTGCAGATTCCAATTTAGCCGATTATGTCGCGAGGTTCGTACTTTCGCACGAAGCGTCCATTTTATTACCCGCAATTGCGTTTGCCGAATAATCAGCGTATCGCGTTATTCATATAGTGTGAGTTTGTTAGATGAATTAGAGGGAACGCTGGGTTCCCTAAGAACAACCCGTGAAATGCGATGATTTTGGAGGACTTGACAAATAACCATAGTGAAATAGTGAAAAGAGGCACTAAAGCCCAATTAGGCAATGTAGAAATGCCTATATCAAACTATTTTACAGTTATTTCTAATCTACAAACACAGTGCGTAGCATCGCATATTTCCCAACTTTTAGTGAACATCCGTGTAGCATTGAATTTGGAAAGAGAGAACAGCGGGTTCTCTATGTAAAACAAACCAAAATAGGAAAGTGAAAAAACATGAAAACGAAGATGATAAGCGTACTACTAGCTTTATTCCTTACCATATCTGCATTTACTGCAGTTAGCGGTACTGGATCTGACCCAAATGACCCGTCTGATGGCGGTGCCGATTTTGATGGAGACGGTTTAACCAATGCTGAGGAACAAAGTCAAGGTACTAACATAAACAATGCTGATAGCGATGGCGACGGACTCCCAGATGGCTGGGAAGTCTCGAATGGACTGAACCCAACAAATGGCGGAGATGGCAACGCAGACCCTGATGGAGATGGATTATCCAACTCCCAAGAGTATGCTGCAGGAACTAATCCAAACAACTCCGACACCGATGGTGATGGTAAGCCGGATAACACCGACTCTTACCCTACAGATCCTAACGATGGCGAATACTCAGACTCCGATGGAGACGGTATTCCAGATGCTTATGACCCTGATTTTACTGAATCAGGACAAGGCTCTGGAAATGGCGGAACTAACGGCGGCGGAGAATCCGATGCTGGAGGAGAGACTGAAAACCCACAAGGTGAAGGACAAGGTCAAGGTCAAGGACAAGGTCAAGGACAAGGACAAGGCCAAGGACAAGGCCAAGGCCAAGGACAAGGACAAGGCCAAGGACAAGGCCAAGGACAAGGTCAAGGCCAAGGAAACCAAGGTCAAGGTCAAGGTCAAGGACAAGGTCAAGGCCAAGATGGTCAACAAGGCCAAGGCCAAGATCAAGGATCACAATCTGGACAAGATGGTCAACA
>NZXL01000038.1 GCA_002697705.1 Methanobacteriota archaeon | reverse complement strand
TTGAGAGCGAGCACTTGTTTTTTCAAATTCTTGAGACTGTAAAGATGAGGATTCTGTGTTATCGATAAAGACAGATAACGGAACTGCAAAGAGCATGAATAAAACCGAGAAAACCAATAATCTCGAGGTTTTACTTCCCTGCATAATTAGTCTTAAGTCAGTAATACACTTCAATGGTTCGTCTAATTGAACAATACGGCAATCAAACGGTTGTATCAGTAAGTGATAAAACTCGAGTTCAATTGGAACAAAATATGCCAGAAGCATTTGTGCTTTTCAAAACCTTACCTTCGCAGGAGAGAAACGTCTATCTTGCCTTGACAAATCATTCATCAGTGGCAGAAGTACATGCATTGTATGGAGAATATGATTTAATCGTAAGAATTAGCGCTAAAGATTCTAAGACCTTATCAGGAATGTTAATGTCTGAGTTTAGACAAATAGAAGGAATCAAAGATACTCAAACTTTGATTGCAGTAGATTATTGAGGTGATATGATGGCTATTGGATTTGTATTGATAACAACTGAACCAGGACAAGAAAAAGTAGTTAGAGAAAATCTTGAAAAAATAGATTTTGTTACTTCTGGATGGATATTATTTGGAGAATATGACTTGATTGCTAGAGTTCAAGCCGATGATGAATTTCAATTGACACGATGTATTGTAGAAGAAATCCGCCCAATGAAGGGAATCGCTGATACAAAAACACTCATTGGGGCCGAACTCTAAATTAGAGAATGTAGCCTTTTCTCTAAAATTTTAGCGGCCCTTGGACAACCTGAAAGTTTGTGTTGCGATATTGATTCACGAAGTGAAGTCAATCTTTGTGAAGGATAAATTATTGATTTACATAGCCACCATCTAGCAACATATCGATTATATGTTTTCAATCTAATTTCATGGTCTGGTTTACTAAGCATTTCAAATTGTAACTTTGCTAATTCTAAATCATAAGAAGTAAGAGTTTCGACTAAGTTTAATCTAATTGAATCTCTATAAAGTTGATTACTTTGATATGAAATTGCTTTTTCAACAAATTCAACTACTTCTTTTGGTGACTTTAGACCATTCTTTAATTCAAAAATTACTTCTTTTGAACGCATATTCAAACTCAATGGCTCTGATTCTAAGCCGAGATGTTGAACGCTTTCAGTAATTTTTTGTGCCTCGGGCAAGTTATTTTCAAGTAATGCTAAGGAATGCTTGATTAGTGAAATAGCAATAATAGAAGCAAATTTAGATGACTGTCTAACTTTACTAATCTCTACCTTGGAAAGATATCCCTTTGTTTCCTTGATGATTTCATCATCAGTTTTTTGATCAAAAATTCTGTCTTCTATTCTTCTAGATGCTGCAGATATTGATATTCGATTGGATAAATCATGGTCTGCATTTTCTAAACTTTGTAAAAATAATTTATCTGCATCATCAACCCTTCCCTCGAATAATGCTAGTTCGAATTTCAATTCAACATTTCTTTCGTCTTTGATATTTTCAATATGGTACTTGAGGAAATCCACCTCACACCTTTTTGCAGCCACTTTCGCAGCAAAATAATGTAGGTCTGAATTCTCAGGGATTTGATCTATCGCCTGTTCGATTAGTACCGCTAAAATATTTGAACGATGTGGAGATAAATTCGTTAATTGTAGTTCAATTAACTCAATTATATTTTCATTGGAGCCGGCTATTTGATGATATAGTAAAATTAAGTCTTCATCGTCATTCCGATCGACACTTTTCCAATGTTCGGCTAATGAATTATGCATCTTTATTTGTTCGCTTTGCCCAATAAAAGACCTTCTTACGTTTCTAATAAGGTGATGAAGTTCTACTTTCGAATTACTTGAACTCCATCTGAGTAGGGCTTGGTCATCAAATACTCCAATCATTTCACTTACCAAGGAATTATTTGATTCTATAGGAATTGGCTCTAATGACAACAAGTTCAAGGATTCTTTCTCTTTCTTGTTTAAGTTAGATAGAACTGTCTTCTCGACATAGTTTTGAATATCTGTTGATTGTTCTGGTAGTTCTGATTCTGGCTGATATAATTGAAGAGCAAGAGGGTGACCGCCCAGTCTCTTTGAAATTGACATTCTGTCATCTAATGGTAACTCTTCACCAAGAATTTTTGCCCCAAACTGTTGCTCTAAAGGTAAAATTTGTATTTTCTCCAAATAAGAAAAAATTGTAATCGGCTCACGCCCGATTAAAATTAATTTGAGTGAATCTAATCCATTCAATCTTTGGCATAACTCATCAATAGCATTACTGTGTCTATTAGAGATTTGATGGACGTCATCTATAACTAGTAATTGATTATTACAATTTTCTATTATCGCACTCTCTAAAGCAGTAATATCTTGAGGGAGGGAATCGGATATTTGCCATTGGGAACAGAGGTCATAAATATCAGTGAAATCACTTGCAGTTGCCCACCTTACAGTTTTTTCTTGTTCTAATAACTGCTCACATAGTGAACTCACAATAGTAGTTTTTCCAATACCTGGAAGACCACAAATTAATACTGAAGAATGGTTGATTTGATCGGTGATTTTTGTCAGGTCGTCTGCTCGTCCAAATACTTCTGGATGCTTTGGCATATTACCAAAAATTATGCCTGATTTGATTTTTTTATTTGGACTAGATTTGTTGCTAGAAATATATTCTCTACCTTTCTCGGTTATGTGAAATACCTGCCTTCTCCTAGAACCGCCCCCAATTACATGTGCCATACGCTTGAAAACCATCTCAGATTGCTCAAGTTTCTTTAATGGTAAATTGAGAGCAGAACGTACTACTCCAAGNCCATCTGCAATTCCAGGTAAAGCTATATCTCTAGTGACATCCCAAGAATTTTCAATATTGGGAGAAAATTGGCTTAGCCAAGTAAGTATCCTTTTTTGGGATGATGATACCATGGCTAACACCTACGGGAGACACTCCGCCCTAACAAATACTGCGAAGTTATGTTTAGCAATTACCCGAGGTATGGTTGTCCTTTTGTGTATCGCCGTCAACGGCATAATATGTCGGTGGAGTATGAACCTAGTTCTTTTCCAAAAAAAGCCGGTGTTTATCTCTTCAAAACCAAACAAGGAAGAGTACTATATGTCGGTAAGGCAACTAGAATTAATGAAAGGGTACGGTCTTATTTCTCTTCCAATCCAGATAGAAAAATGATTACAGAATTGGTATCTCGTTCTGATAGAATTGAATATATTATCACCACATCTCCTAAAGAGGCTCTTATTCTAGAAAGACAACTAATCAAAGAGCATAAACCTCGATTCAATTCAAGATTAAAGGATGATAAATCATATCCATACATAATTTTGACCAATGAAGAGTTTCCACGAATAATGTATACCAGGCATCCACCAAAAGATGCTAAGCGATGGGGGCCATTTCCACATGCAGGTGCTGCTAAGCAAGTAATGCAATTATTGAGAAAACAGTTTGGAATTAGAGATAAGGATTGTCGAGGAAAAGATGGTTGTCTAGCAATGCATATTGGATTATGTAGAGGCCCTTGCTTAGACCCTAATGGATATGATTCAATCGTTAATGTAGTAACTGAAGTTCTAAACGGTAAGGCAGGAAAATTGATCGATGAACTAACTAAGAAAATGGATGATTTATCTGAAAAAATGGAATATGAAAAGGCCGCAAAACAACGAGACATGATTAAAGCGGTTAGAATCACAACTAGCCAACACATCGTTTCCAGTAAGGTATACCGAGATTGTGATGCTATAGGGATTGCTTGGAGAGGAGACCATGCAGCAATCGTGGTACTTCACGCTGATGATGGTATTGTTAAGGGCCAAGAAGCATGGCCAATTATCTATCGGGGAGATATTGGTGAAACAATTTCGATGTTTATTTCGTCACATTACCAAAATCGTTGTCCGCCAAGATTACTATTGACCCCAACTCCATTATTTGATGGAGCAAACGAATGGCTAAATGGGAGACGGCAATCTCAAGTAGAGGTCAGAACCCCTACTCGAGGAGACTTAGTGACACTTCAAAACTTGGCAACTCAAAATGCTGAAATCCAATTNTCGCGTTTCATCGACAAAGCAAGTGGTTCGCTTGAACAAAGAGCCGCTGACGAATGTGCTGAACTTTTAGGAATGGAGAAATTAAATCATATCGTCTGNTTTGATATGGCTCAGTTAATTGGTGAAAATCGAGTTGGTGCGAGTGTTTCATTTAGAAATGGAAGGCCAAATAAAAAAGAATACAGAAAATACACTGTCAAAGGTGATGCTATAGATGACCTAAGAATGATGAGTGAAGTCGTTGAGAGGTGGGTCAAAAAGCAAGATGAATGGCCGGATTTACTTCTTATTGATGGTGGNGANACCCACTTGAAAACCATCAGTAAAATTTTGGTGGAAAAAGAGGTGTATGGTGAATTTGAACTCGCTGCAATCGCAAAACGCGAAGAAACTTTATTCAGACTAGAAAAAGAACCTGTAACTCTAGATAGAAAAGGCAGAGTCTTGATTCACTCAAGAGATGAAGCACATCGATTTGTCAATACTTTCCATAGAAAACAAAGAAATCGCGATAAAATAAAAGATCCATTGCAAGAAGTTCTTGGTCTTGGTGCCAAGAAAATGCAAACATTACTACGACATTTCGGTGGAAGAAAGGGTATCGAGCATGCAAGTATCAAAGACCTTCAAACTGTACCAGGAGTTGGAAACTCATTGGCTAAGAGAATCTACGAAGCAATTAATCCTTAATCAAAAATTGATCGCCTTTTTCAGAGGTAGGCTAAGAATCATTAGAATAATCCTTGAATTCTTCTAAATCTCCATGCATGCCTCCGCTATGGAATCCCTGTAAATCTGAGAACTCATTATCGCCAATTCCAACCTTACTCGCTTGAGAAGACCTTACTACAGCGCGTTGTTTCTTTAGTTTCTTCTTTCTTCTACGTCTACGTATCATTAGGAAAAGTAGTGAAATTATAATAGTTGGATAAACCCAAAATTGAATTAAAATATAGCCCCAAGAAACTTCGACTCTAAATGTAATAGTGTCTTCAAACTCTCCATTTGGAATTGTATAAGTTACAACTTGTCGACCATCTTTTTCAATAATTTCTAAATTACCAGAGGTGGATTTAGCATCTTTTAGAGTGATGCCTTTAGGGAGCGTAATTGAAATTGGTCCACTAAGTTCTGCTTCAAATTCTTCATTCACAGAAGTATTGCCTGAAAAAGTATAACTCAATTCAGATTGTTCTGGGTCAGGGAAAGTTATTCCTTGTCCTGAAACAAGACCATTGGATAGTGATGCACCCATCGCTTCTGCAACATCAACCATAGGACGTAGTATCTGACTAGACATTGCATCTGCAAGGAAAGAAACTTCTAAACTTTCCATATCTCCACTAATCATTTCTCCTAAATTACCATCAATATCTAATTTAAATTCTACCATAGGGATTTCGACGCTAAGAGTTATTGGTTCATCATCACCAATGGTTATGTCTGGTGCTCCTATTCCTTTGACAGCTGTTTTAATTTTAAATCCACTTAGGTCAACATTTGTAAATGGTGAATCTTCTTGCTCGGGTAATTCTTTACCGATTTGCTGGATGTAAGCAGTCAAGACATCTCCGACATTTTCAGAAAAATCAGTTAAACCTTGTTCGGTAAAACTGAAAGATAATTCTTCATCACAAACCTCCATGTCTTGATCATCACTGCATATACTATCAGGTCCTTCAATAACATGCGGGTCACTCATTCTGCTCGCTATGTCAAGACCTAAACGGATTAAATCGGAGGGTAATGCTTCCATATGAACTTGGGTTGAGCCAGATTGATTCAAACGATCTAAGGGAACTGTAATCCTATGAATGGATAGTTCTGCATCCAATGCGAAATCAACCGATACTGACTGAGTCCATTCATTTATTCTAAATGCAGATATGTCAAAATCAATTGATGTAGATATACAAGTTCTCTGTAATGTAGTACAAACAACTTCGCCATCACTATTTTTTATTTCATTTCTCCAATCATATGGATTGGTCCCAGCAAATGAGATTTCTGAGTCGGAGTTATTATCAAGAGAATGGGTCATAACAATTTTATTTTCTCCATCGATAGTTCTAACCCAAGTTGGCAAAATTATTTCTAAAGTTAATTCTGCTGGTGGTAAATTATCTGGAATAATTCCTTCGAGATAATCAGATGATAACGCTGTTTCAATAGATAGTCCACTATTCAATACGCTTCTAAAATCATTTTCAGTAATTACATCGAGGAACTTTGCAATATTATCATCACCGTTATTTTCTTTCAAAATATCGATAAGTCGCATTGAAAATGGTTGGCTTGTTGTTCTTAAGAAAACTGGATATTCCTCTGTCATAGCCGAAGGCCCTTGGACACAATAATGTAAATCTACACCAGGACTTGCTGTTTCTGTACACCCAGTCGAGTGAGAATAGTTCAAACCTCCAGCAGATGATAACCCATCAGCTAATGCATCAGAAACCCAATACATATCATTCATCTGAATTTCTTCAATACCGCCAACTGTCGAGGATATGCCATCTGCAATTGATTCTACTGGGAATTGTGAGGTTAATTCGGTCAAATCAACCAAACCATTGTGATAAGCAAGACGGATTCCATCCGACGTGATAACTGGTAAAGTAGCCTTATCAGTTGCACTCATGAGAGAAATATTCCATTCATTCATAATCGATTCATCAAGATACGCCATCTCCACAATGAAATCTAATGTTACAGCCGATTCATCAGTTAAATCTAATTTTATATTCAAGTCGATGGCTTTGCTAGAATTATCAATACTAACTGTACTTGTAGACGGTCTATCTCGATTAGCGATAACTACAGAAATTGGAGTTTCAATATCGCCAGCACCTTCAGCGGCATTTCTATGGTCGACACTCCATTCTCCGGCAAAGTATGCTGGGTTGCCAGGAGAACCGACTCTAGCGGCGATTGTGCCATTTTCATCAACAGCCAAAATATCTGCATAGTCAGGTGGGGAAAATGAGTAGTTTCCTTGGTGACCTGGAAGGGTCAAGAGTGAAAAATCGGTAGTAATCTCAGCACCCATTACCAATAATCCTTGGTATGTGCGTTCTAAATCCAAGTTAGAAGAAGAATTTATACTGAATGAACTCTCTGTAAGCGTAATAATAACAGAAGATGAAATACAAATTGGTGGCATAAATGCGTTATTTTCAGATGCTCCTTCAGAAGAGTATACTGAATCAGCAGCAGGGTCTGTGGAACAGGCCATAGTAACTCCTCCTTGAGTTATCGATGGAGTATAACCAGTTGTTAGAACCGCTTCACCGAATCCAGATTCTAGGGATGATTCTAAAGCAGAATCAACTTCTTGAAGTAATTGATTTCTAACAGTATTTGTTCCAGGTCCAGCGGGGCTTATGTCAAAATTATTTCTAATCAAGTCAGCAGGTGCTCCGTCTTCAGCGTCTATGCCATCTGCTGACAAATCAATATTAAGTCCTAAAGCAGAACGGTCAAATTCATGGATTGCCCATGTTAGATCGAGTTGAATTTTTGAGGTATCTAATAATTTAAAATCATATACACCATTGACCCAATCTGGTTGATTAGGAGTTTGGTCATCTGAAGAATTATAATCATCGCAAGTACCACCTTGAGGTGAACCAGAACAGGAAGTCATCCCATCTGCACTAGCAAATGGAACAAAAATTTGCATCAATAAGATGGATTGAATTAAAAAAATTATCACTTTTGAACTTCTTCCACTTGTGATTTTTTTACTCGNCATGTNCTACCCTATGAGAGTGACATTCAAAGCAATTACCCTCGTGAGCACCATATGAGCGATATAAAACATGCCATTTCAAGTTGTATGGCTATTTTTGTTCCTCTAAAATTTTCTTCAGAGATAAAACAAATTCTAATCGAAAAAAATCTCTATCAAAATAAATTTCGTCCAAAAAGAGTTTCTGAGAAATTAGCATTACCTATTCNAGGTAATTACGAANATATCACAAAAGAAATTTNTGAAAGGATACCTTCACTTAATATGCAAATTAGTATTGAAGAAATAGGGTTAGAAATCAATACACTAAACTTAACTCCTGCACAGTTAATGTCATCAAAAATATCGACTTGGTTAGAAGACTTAGGTCTCTTTGAACAGAGAAATATTTTGTTAAATTACATCCCTAATAAATGGGAATTACTAGGAGATTTAGCACTATTACCATCAAATGCATTTACTCAAAAAGAATGGATTGAAGTCCTTTCTAATTGTGAAGAATCTAATAAAGTTAAATTTTGGGAAGGCATTTGTGATTCTCTTGGAGTAAATCGCTTAGGCCGTCAACAACCAATCTCCGATGATATGATGAGAACCTCTCAAGTTGAATTATTACTAGGTANAGAAGGGTGGGTAGAACTTCTCGACCATGGAGTGCATTTTGGTTTTGANGCCACCAAAGTAATGTACTCCTCGGGTAATGTCACTGAAAGACATCGAATTGGAAATATCGATATGAAAGATGAAATTGTAATAGATGCATTTGCAGGTATTGGATACTATACTTTACCGATGTTAGTTAGAAGTGAGGTCAAGCATTTACATGCGTGTGAAATAAATCCAAATTCTATAGAAGCATTGGTNTGGGGNGCAAAAAAGAATAATGTCTCACATAAATTAACTATTCATGAGGGCGATAATAAAATTGCTCTAGGAAATCTTAGAAATGTTTCGGACCGGTGTCACCTCGGTATTCTACCCTCATCTGAAAGCGTTTGGAAGCCTGCCTTGGAATGCTTGAAAAGTGAAGGTGGATGGTTACATATCCATATGAATGTAGCTGAGGAAAAGATTTCTTCTTGGGCTAAAGAAACCATTTCTAAACTAAAAATAATCTCAAAAGAACTTGGTCGTAACTGGAACATCGAGGTAAAACATATTGAGAAAGTAAAGTGGTATGCTCCGCGAATCAGGCACGTTGTTTTAGACGTTCATTGTCATCTATGACTCATTGAAAAGAACCTGGTGGCGGTGGTCCAGTTGGTTTTTCTGGCGGAGCATAATTTGCTTCGGCGGCTTCTAACATTTCTTCGTCACTATATTGATGCCAGAGTACTGGCTGTTTGATCTCAGAATTCTTCTTTATTACAGTGAATATTATTGCTCCAATAATTCCTCCAATAATTATTAATCTTAATATTAAATCAAACCAGGAATCCATGTTTTCATTATCTGGGAATGGGTCATAATAATTGGCAATTCCATCACCATCATCATCATATTTAGCCTTAGAGTCATTTGGGAAAAGGTCTTCATTATCTCCGAGTCCATCACCATCAGTATCATTCCATTCTGACCTATCATCAGGGAATAAATCCGAATTATCTCCTATTCCATCTACATCTCTATCAAAACATTCGGAAGGATCTAAAGGCCATACATCGGCATTATCTCCACACCCATCCCCATCACTATCAAACCACTCTGTAGGGTCTTCTGGGAAAACATCTGAATTATCTCCAACAGTATCACCATCTGTATCGTTCCATTCTAATGGGTCACTAGCAAATCTATCTCGATTATCTCCATATGAATCATTATCTAAATCAGCCCAATCCGTTTCATCATTAGGAAATAAATCAGAATTATCGCCATANCCATCGCCATCTGAATCAGCCCAGTCATCTGGGTCACTAGGGAATAAATCAGTATCATCTGAAAATCCATCTCCATCTCTATCTGGGCATCCCTCAGGAGAAAGAGAATTACCTGCTACAGAAGGGCATGCATCTCGATTATTTCCAAAACCGTCCCCATCTGTATCCAACCACTCTGAAACATCGGTGGGGAAAGCATCGATATTATCACCAAATCCATCATTATCTGAATCACTACATTCGCTAGAATCGGTTGGAAAATCATCGGAATTATCCCCACATCCATCACTATCACTATCATACCACTCGGTAGGATCCAACGGAAATTCATCGACGCCATCTAAGAATCCATCATCATCTGTATCCTCATCAAGAGGATTGGTACCTATGTCCGCTTCGTTAAGATTCGGTAATTGGTCTCCGTCCATATCAATATCCTCAATATCTCGGCATCCGTCTGAATCATAATCAGCAGAATGGTTTCCTATCATGCCTTTAGGACAGTTGTCATCGACATCTAATACAGAATCATTATCATCGTCTTCATCAATATCGTCTGTACAACCATCAGAATCATGGTCATTTAATAATTCACTAAATGGACATGGGTCAATCGCATCATTAAGCCCATCATCATCTGAATCTCTCTGTTCAGCTGAACAACCATCAATATCTACTACAGCACCAATTTCAGTTGAAGGACAATTGTCCTCACCATTAACAACGTTGTCGTTATCATCATCTAATTGTTCCCAAGAACAACCGTCTAAATCTACAGATTTGCCAACTTCAGTCCATGGACATAAATCATAATTATCGATTACTCCATCGCCATCTGTTTCACCATAACCGATAGATTGAATGGCAAAATAAGAGATGAACTTATGCATTACTCTGGTTGGGTGAGCTTTGTCAAAGAAGAGATACTCATCTGGATTACCTGCTAAAGTAGATGCACTATTACAAATTGGAAGAGGCAATAAAGTCGCTGAGGCTGAGCATGCTGAGTCTTGTGTATTTACAATTCCAAGTGCCATGCTATTATCCACTATATCATTAAACAGAGTCCACGCATCAATAAAATGAATCAATAAGCCTAATTCTACTGATATGTTTCCTATCAAGGACGATAATTTTTGGTTATACAATACCACTTCTGATGCTATTGAATTCTGCTGATTTTGGCTTCTTCCCAATATTTCAGGGGTCTTTTCTAGTGGAGGTAAATTTGGGATAATGAATTCCCTAGCACCTACTGCTGCTAATTCCCTAATGTGTGTTTCCATATTTGCTACAATNGTATTTGAGTTGGCTGTTCCATAAAGAAAATCATTACCNCCAGACCACAATGANACTACATCATTAGNAGAGATTGTCGATTGAACATTGGCAATATAATTTGAAATCTGAGTTCCCACATTAGGCAATAAAACATAGGAATATCCTACTCCTGTTTGAGAGCCACCAAAGGCACGATTATCTCCTNGGTCAATTCCTGAACCGATAGTAGTGGATAACCCATAAGCCTGTGAAACATATTCAATCCATACTTTTCCATTAGAAAATCTACCTTGCCAATATGGCGGTACATCTGGCACATTAAGGATAGAATTTTTGGCATTACCCATATCACTCAATGAATCTCCAAAGACCAATAAATTATTTTTTTGAGGCATTACTGTATTTTGAAAAACTATCAAAGTAATATCACCGTCTCCTACAAAGGAACTCGAAGAATCAATTATCTCAATAGAAAAATAATAGAAGTTTTCACCATTGAAGAATGAGTTGATGTAAACATTAAATTGAGTTACGGTTGCTGAAGCCTGGAATATATGTGTTCCATTTGCTACTACATCGTTCTTGAAATCCTTTAATTCCCAATTTCCATAAAGGTCAACGCCAAATGGAGAATTCGACACCCTCACGNTGATTGAAACTGTTTCATTAGAAAACCAGTCATATTTTGGTACTGAGAGTTCGACATTCGCAGAACGCCCGTTATCCGCATTGACTATGGGAGTATAGAGTTGAACGAAAAGCATCAATAATATTGCAAATATTGCCTTTCGCATAACTCGCCTAGATACTTGAACTTCAAAGCACTTCCCTATTATGGACTAGTCTTCATCATCTTTGAGAATTGCAATATTATTACTCATTTCATATGGGTCATTTAATTCGTCAAATAATACAGCATCCAACACTAAACTCGACTCCTCGTCCAAAGTTGAAGGAGGATCTATTTGTGTTATGTAAACCAAAGCTCCTATCAGTAAAATAGCAACAATGAAAGCGATTGACGTGACTACTCTGGTATCAAAGTCACTGATTGTATCATATGATTGTGAGTCATAATCTCCTGAGTTGATATTGCCATAAGGGTCAGAAACTCCAATCATCGATACCGAAATAATTTGCGCCTCATATATTGGTCTACCTGCAGATGAGGCAGGATTTTGAATATCTTCATCTCCTGTTGGATCATCACTAGTTGGAGTAATAGCAATATTTCGGATATGNTGCATACCATGTCGAACAATTCCAAATGTTGCATAACCTCCATCATCCCTATTTTCCGGGTCTAATCCATGAGCTTCAGTTTCGGCGATATACCATTGAGAATCAGCCGAGTCTACATCTGCTCCTCTAGCCATTCCGATAGCCCCATCCACATGAGATAGATTTTCATCATGTTCCAGAGGAATTGTCGTACCAGTCCCACCGCTACCGCATTCAGGGTTTGTAAAAGGATAGACCGCTAACTTTTTGCATGTTGGATCACCTGATTGGGTTACAAAATCATCTATAACCCGATGGAAAAAAATACCATCATAAATCCCCGCTTCAACATTTTTAATCATGTTTTTAGTTGTAATTGGCGCCCATTGTTCAAAAAGTTCGATTATCACTGTTCCATCTTCTCTAGAAGCACCATGAGCCTTAATGTAAGAAACTTCAATCGATACGATCGCATTGCCTTCATAGGATTCTTTCATAGGTGTGTCTTCTTCAACAGGGCCATCTGTCCAAGTTTCTGGGTCTATACCTACCGACCTCCATTCTGGAGCATCATCTTGGGCAATGGTAGAAGGAACCAATGATAGTAAGAGGAAGTTTAGGACAACCAGAGTTGCAAAACGACCTCGCATGTCGCGACGATAAGTTCCACATCAATGAATTATATGCAAGAAAGCGTCATACTCATGATAGAGAAATGATTGGTCTGTTCATGGCAGGTGATGATTCGGTTCTTGAAGGCGAGATACTTGTTGCCGAAATTGTGCCTGCAAATTCATCTAGAAGAGTCTTGAATTTATCCGCATTATCAACTATAGCCGTTTCAGTNGTCTTTTTATTATTGGCTGTTAGTTTTGGAGAAGCAATCGTTGGTAGTTTGAATGAGGATCTTGAAGAAGATGAATGGTGGGAAACTCCACTCCATCTTCGCCATGAAATGGATTTGCCTATGAATACATCGCGTGCTCAATTACCAGTAAATGGNACATATGAAATACTACCATTGACCGAACATTTTGTTGAAGTNGANCTTCCTGCCAGTGAACAAGATGCTGGTGTACCTGGTCCGGCGCTTATGCATGTTGCTCTTTGGTTACCAGATGTTGAACCTGGGACAAAAATCCCTGTAATCATGACAATCCATCCATACTATGACTTTGGTGGTGAAGGGGTCGTTGGAGATGATTCTGCACCAAATACTGTACCAGATGGTGGAGTCGGAAAGTGGGTGTATGATACATTTGTACCACATGGATACGCTTTAGCCCAGGCATCGACTTTTGGAACCGGCGAATCAACACACTGTCAAGATGTCAAAGGACTTGGAGAACAAACTGGAATCCAAGCAGTAGTAGATTGGTTGGGNGAACAAGAATGGTCCAATGGNAATGTTGGNCTAATGGGTAAATCATATGCNGGNACAACCAATTGGGAAGCTGCTCAACAACCATCNGAACATCTCAAAACTATTGTNCCNATTTCTGGTTCTATCGGTGTCCAAGAAATGTTCTATCGCAATGGTTCTTCAGAAAGTAGAGCAATGTTGTATGATGCGCTGTACGAAGGTGCAACTACAGATGCTGGTACTGATGATATGAGGATGTGTACCGATGATTTAATCGGCCCACTAAATCCATTTTCAACATGGGCAGGAGCAGAATTTGGTGGCGCTGAATGGAATGACTATTGGGATGAAAGAAGACATCTACCAGATGTTCTAGCAAATTATCGAGGTAGCGTCTATCTTGTGTGGGGACTTCAAGATTGGAATGTTGACCCATATCATGCTTTCCCGACCTATCAACTGATGAGGGATGCTGGAATAAATGCTAGAGCAATTGCCGGTCAATGGGCCCATAACTACCCTGATCAACCTGACAGGCATAGCGAATTAGAATCAGGTTATGGCGAAGAAGCCTATCCAAATATGACTCGAATGGATTGGGCAGTTGAGTTATATGAATGGTTCAACTATTATCTCAAAGATATCGGAGAAGAGCCTGAACCGATGGTACAAATTCAAACCAATGACGGCAGATGGCATGTTGAAGAAACATGGCCACCTGAAGATATGACATGGCTACTTCAAGATATTTCTACTGAGTGGAATGGTGCCAGTGGTACTGTAAATGGACTGGGCTCATCGGTGACGATAACCAGTGGTGTGTTTGAAGAAGAAACTCATGTTTCAGGCTTGCCAACTCTGCATCTTGAGGTTTCAACACAAGCTTGTCAAGGTGGACAAATATTTGCTACTTTATTTGATGAAACTGCTAACTTAAGACTTGGCCATGCTACAATGGATATTCGATACCGTGATGGTGGATATGATGCTAAGCCAACCGCTCCAGCCAGTCAATATACCATGTTGATGGAATTCAATCCATTAGATGTTGTAATCCCTGCAGGGCACTCTCTTAGAATTGAGTTAACAGAAACTGGAGAGGATTATCTCCCTGGCCCATGTGCTACAAATCCCTTCGGTGGACTTACAATAAATGGGGGCGTATTTGGTATTCCAATTATTGATCGTTCACCATCTCATGAGGCTTGGTTTGAAGTACCTGCATGGTGGGACCAACAGCCAATTCCTGCATAATTCCTCATTTAGGTAGGGTTATATGGTATACTCGTGACGCATAGTCATGCACACAGTTGGTAAAATATTCATGGCTATTGGTCTAGTAATTCTCATTATTGGTGGAGTTCTCCTCGCAGTAGGAAGTAGTAACGTCGATGATGCCGGAGAGATTGACGTCTTAGACAAAAGTGTTTGGAATGGACAATCCGGTAGTTATTATTTCGATGCATCCGATGATATGATGGTATTTGTTAGAAGTAATATTAGATGCGATGAATTTCAAATAACCATTAAAGATACAAATGGAAATGATGGATACCTTGATGACGGCTGTACTGACGATGGTTCTAAACCAGTTGGATGGGAAGATGACCCAGAAGGATGGTACCATATGGGTACTCTAAGCACATGGATTGCTAGTGAAGGTACATATGACATAGATGCATCACATGAAATACAACTTTTACCAATGTGGGAAGTTATTGGTGAAGAAGTAGGAGAAGCAGTTGGTGGATTCTTACAAGGCTTAGGTGGTTCGGCGCTACTATGTTGTGGTGGAGTTTTCGTAGTCTTTGGTTTGATTTTAGGAGTTGCAATCGGCGAAGGTGGACCCAAGGTTACAGTCATTCAACAAGGTGGAATGCCAATGGGTGGACAAATGGGTCAAGGCGGTCAAATGATGCAACAAACTACAATGCAGCAACCGGTTTACCAACAGGTTGCCCAAACACCGGTTCAGCCTCAAACTACAATGCAACAACCTGCTGAACAAACCGTTTGGGACCAGAACTCTCCAGAAAATCCATTCTGAATAAGTACTGAAATCAAGAATCACTTGAGGGTTCTTTGAGCAACGTATTGATGTCGCTATTTATTCCATCAAGGTTCCAATTATTTTCATCCCAGCGTACTTTTTGATAACCATCCTTGCCGATAATTACTATTCCATCTGTATGTTCTATATCATAGTAAATTGTGTGACCTCTACCACTTATTGTTGTGCTATTATCACTTTCAGTAAGGACTACTCCTATTCCGAAATCAGACCAGATTTGCTCGATTAAAGAAAAATCACCATCAACAAATTCCTCTGTGGTTAAGTATGTCCACGAGGTATTGAAGTAAGCCATGTAATCACTAAGGTCGTTAGGACCATCTCTCCATGGATCTACTGTAATTGATATGAATGTTAGATTTATACCTATTTCATTAGAAAAGTCATCATAAAGAATTTTCAAATCTGGAGTGACGGTCGAACAAGTATCAGGACAATTAGTATAAAAGAAATTTACAACAACAACCATGCCATTAAAATTGGTGGAATTATATGTTGAATTATTAGAATCGATTAATGTGAAAGGCAGAAAGGACTTCTCTGATTCGATTTCTTGACCTTCAAAAATATCATCTTGTGAACTTAGACAACCAGCAAATATCAGATTACTGACCAGTAAAATAACCATAATCCTATGATTCAAGAATAAACCTCACTTTGAACGTTTTCTCAACAGAATTAGAGCTACTATTCCAATCCAGATAAAACTTGAATTCCACAATAATTCTTGGCCATTAAGGTCTAAATTTTCCGTTTCTTCTAGAAGTTCAGGCATATGTTCGTACAAGACCATTGTTTGAGTTGTACGGGGTCCACCGCCGCCCCCTCCAGGGCCGCCGCCACCACCGCCGCCGCCACCGCCACCGCCACCTTGTCCATTAGATGGCTGGGCGTCAAGGTCTGCAACTCCATGGTAACAAAGTAAGAAATATGGCATACCTATCATCGGTACTTGATTACCATCGGTATTGGTAACTAATTTTGATGAACCGGATAGAGGTGTACTAACATAGTGATATGTTCCTTCTGGATACTCTGGTGTTACGCCCCATCTTCCATTACACTCATCCAAATCACCTACACCGGCAACATAATTCCAATCATCGATACCATTGTAACCTTGGTCGCCATTTTCTTGAGTTCTTTCAACTTCATATGAAGAAGTAATGGCTTTGATTCCCCCGCTTCCATCATTACCATACATTCCATAGATTGGATAGCCATCAAAAGCCCAACCGATTATTGGACTATGTTGAGTGTCATCTAAGTCTGTCCAATCATAATCGGCTATTGTTTCACCGACTCCCGGCGTCCAAACAGAGCACTGAGAATCATAATGATAGTGAAAGTTAACATTGGCAGAATGAGAAGCACAGTGGCCCAAGAAGATGGGTTGTCTATCCTCTACAAAATAGTCAAAATGCAAGGCAATCGCATCTCCGCCTGGGCCTTCTTCGACTCCATAAATTGGCACGCCATTTACTGAAACCGCAACTGCACCTCTATCTGGCGCACATTCCCAGCGTCCTGTTGATGCAGGACAATTGGATGTATCGTGACCACCACTGGTATCGTTGACTGGATTTAATGGAATATGCCATTCCAAATTAACCTCATTTGCACAACAACCCATAGTTGACAAAAAGTCATGATTTGGAATCCCATTGGAATCGACAACCATTTCTCCATTCGCTATAGTAACTGAGACTTCACACTGGAACCAA
>NZXL01000037.1 GCA_002697705.1 Methanobacteriota archaeon | reverse complement strand
ATAGATTCTATCCCACCAGATGTGGAGAAAGCAATTGAGTCACTCGGCGATATGTGCGTATGCATATTATCATGAGACGGATCTGTTTCAAGTTCAATATTCATCGATTTGTCAAATGAGTAATATTTCTCTGCTGCTGCTAATACAGAATCTAGAGCTCTGACTTCACCGTGTCCATATACGTTATTTTGTCGGTTCTTAGTAAAAATCGCTTGAACATCATTATCATCACAACCATCACCGCCAGCAGGATCTCCCATGTATGTACAAGGGCGGTATTCTGCAGTTTCTTGCATGAAATTTCTAACCTCAAATGGGCTGAGGTCTGGATTAGCTTGTATCATAAGCGCAGCTACACCTGCAGCACCTGGAGTAGCCATTGAGGTACCCGAAAATGCAGTATATCCATCGCCTGTATTATGTGCTACCGACATAACATCAGTGCCTACATAAGCGATGTTTGGCTTAACTCGGTTCTCCTCTGTTGGCCCTTGGCTAGAGTAAACTGCTATGGAAGAGTCTTTGTCAAGAGCGCCAACTGTAATTGCGTCTTCCGCACTACCAGGAGTTCCTATTGTTCCACGGCCAGCAGAATTACCTGCTGCGATAAATAAAGTAATATCATTGTAAACCATTTCATTAGCCATACGATTCACACTGTCTTCTTCTGAAGAAGTCCATTCAATCAATCCAAATCCACCGAGGGACATCGAGGCAACTCTAATATTAAACTGGTAACGATTGTCAATAGTCCATTGCATTCCTGCCATTACGACTGCAAATGAACCCGAGCCACCCGAATCAAGCACCTTAACACCAACTAACTTGGCTTGTGGAGCCATCCCCGGATTCTCATAAGTAGGTGCTCCTGTACCTGCTGTTGTTCCAGCACAGTGTGAACCATGACCTTGGTCATCATAAGGGAAAACCTCGGTGCCATTGGTCAAACTAGGATTGTTTACTGGGTCGTAAAAAGCAATTACTTTGGGGTCGTTGGTTGAATTATCATCATCTTGGTCATCCAAACTAGCATGGCTTCCATCAATTCCTGTATCGATAATAGCCACTGTAGCACCCGAACCGTCATAGCCAGTTTCTTGCCATGCTGTATCGACTCCATGAAGCGCTACAGCATCTCCGTTAGTAATAGATAACATTCCATCAAGTTCAATCATTACAACTCCAGGAAGTTCATATGTATCCGAAATTTTTTCCACTGAAATTCTTCCTGCCAGTGCGTCTATTCCTTCAAGAATCCATTCATGTTGATAGTCCACTTCTTTTTCTAACATTGCAATTTCATCTTCACCAGGTGTATGGTCAAAATCAATAATCAAAGGGAGTGTGTTATCTTCATCAAGGAAAAATGGATTATCCATGTGTAATTCAACCATATCTCCAATACCATTTCCATTTCTATCGACTGTGGTGTTTACCCACCAGCCTTCTTCATCCTCTTCTAAAGTGATTGGAGCTGGTGCTGCAATCGCTAGCATAGGTAAAATAAGTATGGATAAACAAAATATTGAAATCGTTACTCGATTAATTTTCATCATGTCGCTCGTGTCATGCACACGCCAATAGTTTTTGAAGGCATTGTGAAGATGTAAGAAAGCAAAAAATAAACTTAATCTCTAACATTTACTCCTTCATCACCAAAAACAGTATCTAAATTTTGAGTTACACTACTTGGGTAAGCGCCCCAATATGCTTCTCTAGCATCTTGATTGACTTGCATGCATGCTACGACATCAGAGGCTCTTTGAGGAAGTATTTCGCTACCGTTTAAATGCTTGATTATAGGTTCAATATTAGATAGATTGACCAATCCCCAACCGGTCTGAGCACAAGGTAAAATTGGAGATATAGGCATTGTTCCCGAAGTTGGGTCCCAACCTAAATCAGGATACCAAGCTGAAAGGTTCAATGCATCTCTAACTTGTGCATTGGAGATTGTCATATTGGTTCCATTTACTAAATATCCTCCTCTTTCATCCGAAGCACCGGAACCTGAATCTCCAAATTCCTCGCGGAGGTTTTCAAGAATAAATGAGATTATTCCAGCGGTCCTCGGTGTAGCAAAAGAAGTTCCTGATGTTTCATGATAGCCATCGATGTCGTCATGATTTGGCAAAACTTGTGTCCAATCTGCTGAAATATCTGGGTAAGAACCTGACATTATTTCTTTTTGGTCATCGCCTTCTTCAGCGTAACCTGCTATACCTATCGACCAAGGGGGGCCGGCTGTAGCATCTTGAACTGCAGGAGATGGTGAATTATCTGCTGCACCAGTATGAAGTTTGTTTTTCTGAGTAACCGCTACTTTAGTTGCATCCTCTATACCAGGGAATGGCAAGGAACCAATCGCACCAAATGAAGTTGTAATAACGTCGACTAGAGGTTGATTGGCTGCTGCTAAAACCGCCTCGGAACTGAAACCTTCGACAAAAAAGATTACTGCATTAGGATTGGCATCTAGAACCGCTCCTGTGACTGCTGAACCATGACCATCGTTCGGGTCATCTAAGATTAGTATGTCACTATCGCCATCAGGTGATGCTCCAATGATCTTTGTTCCTGGGAAATATACGATGTCTGTCGCATTTAGAGTATCCCAGCAAGTGGTCTTGTCAGCGTCATACCTCTCTTGCCATGAACCATTAAATGTCAGTTCACACACTTTGTTTACACCAAGTCCATCGAGCAACCATTGGGGGTATGTTTCATTGGTTCTAAAATGGTCATGGTAGACATTTATCCCAGTATCTATAGGAGCAACTACCGAGAAAGAACGCCATCCATCATCGCTTTGCGACACTGCTTGAGATTCGCTTTCTTCAGCATTATCTCCAGATAAAGCAAAAAATATTGCACCAATAATCAACAAAGTAATCGATAACGCTATCACTATCCGAGAATTATTAATCTCGGGGACTAGTTCAGCCTCCAACGCCTCGGACATGTACTCTCCTCGATGGGATAATACATCAACACTACGCCCATTTGAAAAGATGAGATAGTTTGGCGAGTACATGGGCGAAAGAGAACAAAGGTTGGTTTGGATTGACCTTGAAATGACTGGACTAGATATTGAAAAAGAATCTATTATCGAAATAGCCACAATCATAACCGATGGAGAATTGAATATTATTGCACATGGACCTAATGTGGCTATTACTGTGGATGAATCGCTGATAGAAGGAATGGATGAATGGAATACTACGCACCATTTTGAAAGTGGACTAGTCGAGAGAATTAGAGAACAAGGAGTAAGTTTAATCGATGCGGAAAAGAGGACACTCGATTTCTTGAAAGAGTGGGTCGACCCCAATACTGCTCCTCTGTGCGGCAATAGTGTTTGGAATGACAGACGGTTTTTAGAAAAGGAAATGCCAAATGTTGCTGAATATTTACACTATCGAATGATAGATGTTTCAACTGTTAAAGAACTGGCAAGGAGATGGTATCCAGAAGTAGATAAATATCCCAAAAAAGGAGCACATCTAGCCCTAGATGACATCATTGAGTCGGTTGAGGAATTAGAATATTTTAGAGATAAAGTGTTTAGATAAACTATCTCCAATTAGGTTCATTGGGGTCAATATTCTTGAAGTTCGACATTACTTGAGCTAAAACTGCAATTGCAATTTCTTCGGGTGATTGTGCACCTATGTTTAGTCCAATTGGGCATATGACCGAATCGAGCATCTCTTGACTAATTCCTTTTTCTAGCCCTTGCTTTTCAAATTCTTGCCACTTAGACCTACTACCTATGACTCCAATTCGAGGCGCTTGAGAGCCATTTAATTCTAAATTGGAATTTGAAAAAAGTTCTAATAAACCGAGTAATCTTTGTTGATCTTCGCTCCAATCATGGCCAAGTAAAAGGATGTCAGAGAACTTTGAAGGCTCTTCGTTTTCTATTGATTTAAGAAAATCAGCAACATTGGAGTGATAAAGTTTAGACGATGAAGGGAATAATTCACTATTGCAAAACTCTTGACGAGTATCGTGAACAGAAAAAGACCATCCTAACAAATCGATACTGTCTGCTAATGCCTGAGCACAATGCCCACCACCGATTAGAAGTATGTGTGGCATAGGAATCATAACCTCGATGGACAGAGTCACTCTGCCCCCGCATAATGAATCAAGAGGTTGCACTTCATAGCCCTTCGCACCTTTGTTAAGTCCGAATATTTTTACTTCCCCATAAGGATTAGAGTATTTTTTGATTAAATCTTTACAGCGGCTTAATACCTTCATTTCAAGTCCTGCTCCACCAACTGTACCAACCCAACTATTGCCCAAGTCACTCATTGCAATCCTTGCTCCTACTTTACCAGGAACGCTACCTGAGGTCTCAATAACCGTTGCTAAAACTACCGCTTTACGCTGGTTTAGGCAATCTAATGCCCAGCGTAGAACGGTTGCTGTCATGGTTAAGGCTAGAGTTCTTAACACATACTTTTTGCGATTAAGGTTGTTCAAAGAATTTTGAATTATCATTTAGCCTAATCAAATCTTCTTCAGTATCGATATTCAATCCAAGTAGAGGCTCTTCGACCTCCACTTTTTCGAATGAAATTATATCTCTTAAAGGTGTTTCTTTATCGGCTGATAATAATTTATGTAAGTCACTCCCTACTAAACTAACAGGGTGGCCATTTATCCCTTTAGAGGAAAGACATGAACTAGTGTCATTATCAATCAATTTAACTATACTTTTCATGCCCCATCCAGGCCTATCGACCGGAGCAAGGATAACTTTTTTTGGCATCCTTCCAATTTCATCAATAATAGCGGATAGACCGATCTGAATTGTTCCTGTCCTACCTTCATCCGGATTGACATTTAACGAAACTTTTGCTCCATTTGATTCAACTGTTGCCTGAAATAAACAATCTTGATTGGTTACTATAACTATAGGTTTACAATTCAATGATTGTAACCTGATAATAGCATGTTGCAATAATGTCTTACCAGCAATTTCCACAAATGCTTTGTGCCGACCTAGTCGTTTGCTTAGCCCTGCTGCAATAATTATTGCTGGAGGATTGCTGGCCATAAATCGGTTAGAAAGAAGTTGGCTTTTGTGTTTATGGTTAATCCTTAATAAACTGTTGAAAAACTAATTTGATATGTCTAAGCAAGACCCTGAAAAGCGTTCACTAGAATTACTCGAAGACATAACTAAAGAAAATGATTGGATGGATGTAAAATTCAGTCTTCCAAACTATATTTCAATGACAGTGAATGGTGAATCAAGACGTTGGTATCATGCTTCAGCTAAAGTCAGAGACAAGCACATGTTCAGTCCCTTTGAAAATGAAACATGGCATATTGAAGTTCGAGGGGCTGCTAATAAGAATGATCTGATTCGAAATAATAGATTCAATGCGGATATTTGTATCAATACCAATGGAAATGGAAATAAAATGCCAATAGGAGATAGGTTGGCAGCATTAGCATTATCCTTGCGAAATGATAGACGTACTGCTATGAGTGTACCATTATTAGCTCAATTCTTGGTTTGCAAGAGAGATTTTCTCCAAGAAGTAATTGTATTCCAAGAAGAAGGGATTATGACTGAAATTGATATGCAAAATATGGAGGATTTCTATCAGACAGAGCGAAATGATGGAAGCGAGTTAGATATTATCGAAGAGGAAGTGGATTATATTTGTGAAAATCCACCATTCAGTAATTTTGATGAACATTATCTAGACCACCCAGATATTGATGAACAGATGTGGAATGATTGGCAAAATAGACTCCATGAAGCAAAGCAGGAAATGGAAAATCAAGAAATATTTGATGCCGAAAACTTCATCGATACTTGGGAAAGGCAAGATGATAGGTATCATGACGGAAAGAAAGATTAGAAATCCTTAGTTATCTCTCTTCCAATAATCATTCTTTGAACTTGAGATGAACCTTCATAAATTTGCATAACCTTTGCACCTCGCATCAATCTTGAAACCGGGTATTCTTCAGAATAACCATATCCGCCAAAAATCTGAACTGCATCTGTAGAGACTTCCATGGCAGTATCTGCAGCAAATCTCTTAGCATGTGCTGCTGATTCGGTGTTCTTGATGCCCGAATCGGATTGTGATGCCGACATCCATGTCAACATCCGAGATGCCTCTATCTTAGTTTTCATATCTGCAAGCATGAATTGTATTGCTTGATGCTTGTGAAGTGGCTTACCAAATGTCATCCTTTCATTTGAGTATTGTAGAGCATGCTCGTAAGAAGCACGCGATAAACCTGTAGCATGGGCAGCAATATTTGGCCTACTCAAATCGAATGCTTTCATAGCATTCATCCATCCTCCTGATTCAGTTTCTCCGATTAATTGGTCGGCTGGAACTCTTACATTATCAAAAACAATTGAACGTGTATCTGAGCACCTTTGACCCATATTGGTTTCTTTTTTACCTAGAGAGAATCCTTCAGCGCCTTTTTCGACGATAAATCCTGACATACCTCGATAACCTGCATCAGGATCTGTTTTAGCGAGTACAAAAAAGAAATCAGAATGTCCTGCACCGGTAATCCACATTTTTTCTCCATTGATTATGTATTGATCTCCATCCCTAATCGCTGTTGTCTTACAAGCAGCAACATCCGAACCAGCTCCCGGCTCAGTAACTGCGTATGATGCTAGAGCACCTTCTTTAGCAACCATTCCTAGCCATTTCTGCTTTTGATTTTCAGTTCCACCTGTAATTATTGGAGCACATGCTAGAGCGGTTGCATATGCAGCCGTAGCAAATCCAGGGTCTCCCCATGCTAATTCTTCATTGACAATTACTTCTTCCATGCAACCTAGACCTGGGCCGCCATATGCTTCAGGAATATGCAAATTAAGTAATCCCATTTCATGGGCTTTCATGATTGCCTCTTTTGGATATAAGGCTTCATTATCCCAATGTTCAGCATTTGGTCTAACTTCTTCCATTGAAAATTCATGAGCAAGCTCTTTCAACATCTCTTGCATCTCATCTAACTGAAAGTTGACCATGTGATGCCGAAGGGGAAGTAGGTTAAGATTTAATGGTTTGAAGAACCAACTTAGAAGCCTATACGTCTAAGATACTCGCATATTGCTAAGAAAATAAAGTAAAGCGAAATAAGTGATATGCCTTCCCATCGCTTGAATTTATATGAGGTCCGCATCATTAGTAAAGCGATTAAAGTGCATATCACAGCGGAAGGGAGTATGAAATAAATAATCATATTTACACCTTCAGGAGTTATTGTCAATGGACTAATTATTGCTGCAGAACCTATCGAAAGTAGTGGGTCAGTTATGTTTGAGCCGATCAGAGTTCCAATGGCAACACCTTGGCTTTTACGAGCGGCCATCAAGGCAATTGTTAATTCTGGTAACGAAGTTCCAAGCCCTGAAACAGTTGTACCAATCACAGAATGAGGAACATTGAGCTTGTATGCTATATCACTGGCATAATTAACCAAATGGTGAGCGGCAAAAACAGCTAAAGAAAGTCCAATTACTACCATAACAAAATAGGCGGTTCCAGTCCAACTTATACCTTTTAATTCGTTATCTCTGCCCTCATCTTCCTCTTTTTGAATTACTTTTCTATTGTATAATAACCATGTTATATAAAATAAATAACTGAAGGAAAGGAATATACCTTCTAAGCGAGAAATGCTATATTCAGTAAGTAAGAATAAACAAAGTAATAGCAGTGAAAGCATCATCACTTGACCGTCTCTTTTCAGCCATGATGGTCTTATTTCAAGCCCTCTGGATAAAGCAACAATACCTAGAATCAAAGTTATCTGGACTAGTATAGAACCAAGGATTCCTCCAATTGCAAAGTCTGCAATTTCAGGATTGGTCGATGAATCCATTGCAGCAGTACTCGTGACTAAAATTTCAGGTAATGAAGTCCCTATTGAAACAATTGTCAAACCAATTACAACTTCTGGAATACCCCCTCTTCTTGCCAAACCTTTGGCACCTTCAATAAAGAAGTCAGCAGATACAACAAGTAATCCCAATGCTAGAAATAAAATAAACAAGGTAATTGGAAAACTATTGGAACCAAAATTGGAGGAAAGTGTTTGACTGGCAATTATTCCAATAAAAAGTGCCCCCAATATTAGAAGGGTGTTGAATTGTAAAAGTTCGGGGATCCCCATCTCTTTTTGACTGCCCCCCATGACTTTACGAAGTAGGCTTACTTATTCACGCTTATCATTGAATATATGAACTATTTAGAAAAAGGCATTAACTGGAGTCGATAGCATAGGCTATGCTGAAGCGCTTGGGTGCTGAGTTTTTGGGAACTGCTTTGATGGTTTTCTTAGGTTGCCTTAGTATCAAATTGGAGATGTCTAACTTATTGATATCTTCAACTTTTGGAATCGCTGTATTCATCGCGATTTTAGTATTAAGAAATACTAGTGGCGCGCATATAAATCCAGCAGTTAGCATAGCATTCTATAGAAGTAATCACTTGGAAAAAAATGCTCTATTACCATATATATTAGCCCAGTTATTAGGTGCGCTTGCGGGTGCATTGATTGTCGGCCAGCACGGTTTTACAAATTTCAAGGTCGACCTTGGAGTTGGAATTATAATTGAGGTTATGATTACTTTTCTACTAATGATGGGTATTTATTTCATTATTTCTAAAACGGATGATACTCGAATTGTTGCACTATGGGTCGGATTTGTCGTCGCATTATTAGCATTCTTTTTTGGACCTTATACAGGCGCTTCTATGAACCCTGCAAGGACTTTTGGCCCAAATTTGATTTCTGGCGAAATAAGTGTGATACCAATTTATTGGATAACTACGATTATTGGCGCAGTACTTGCTTCCCAATGTTATAAAATACTAGAAAAATCAAAATTAAACTCAAATATCGAGAGGGTATGAATTGATAACTAAGAATTGATTAGCAGTTTTATGTCCGAGAAGCGTGTCTTGAGAAAGATGAAGAAGCTCGCATCAAGAATTAACGGCCAAATGGAAACCGTTAGAGACATTATGGATGACCTAGAAATTGAATTTGAACTTCTTCAAACTCAAATCTCAAAACTTGAGGCAAAAAAGGGTGTTCGTGGACAAGAAGAAGAATTGGAAGTTATAGTTGAAGATGAAGATGAAGAAATCATCGACATTGAAAATACTTCATCTGTAACAATCAANCAGAAGTTCTAGANTAATTCTAGATTCAAAGTTCTGATAATTTANTTGCTAGGTTTGCTGCAATNGCGTCACCAACATCACTACAAGANGCNGTTCCACCCAAATCATANGTCAACATTTTTCCTTCTTTGAGATGATCTTCAACACTTTGTTCGATAAGTTTTGAAATTTCTAGTAGACTTTCGTCTTGGTTTCTACGNCCNANCCAGTCAGTCATCATTTGAACTGAATTAATCGAGGCGATTGGATTTACCTTATTCATTCCAGCATATTTTGGAGATGACCCATGAACTGGTTCAAAGAATGCATGATCATCACCAATATTTCCAGAACCTGCCATACCCATTCCACCTTGTAAAATAGATGCTAAATCTGTAGCGATATCTCCAAACATATTGGAAGTGACTACAACATCATAATGTTCTGGATTTCTGGTAATCCATTGTGTAAATGCATCAATGTATCCATAATCTGTAGTTATAGAAGGATAATTACTAGCAACTTGGTCAAATGTTCTTCTAAATAATTGACAACCACGTGTAACATTACTCTTGTCTATACATGAAACTTTACTGACGCCATCTGCAGGAGCTCCATTCCTTGTTTGAGCAATCTCGAATCCCATTTTAACCAATCTCTCAGTTCCGTGAGAAGAGATAGGTCTAGGGTCGTAAGCAACTTCTCCTTTCAAATCTGGGAATTCCATATCAGGAATAGAGTAATCTTCCAATCCTTGAGCCCTATTGGATGCTCTTTTCAACAATGAATAATACAAGCCTTCTGTATTTTCTCTTAAAATTGTCATGTCCACCATGTCTGGCTGCCAGATTTGCGTGAATCTACCATGGACCTTGTGAAGAACACCTTGGAAGAGTTTCACAGGCCTAACATTTGCATACAAGTCAAGGCCGCTCCTCATACCTAGAATTACCGAACCACCTGCTAAATCTCCATTTGGCAAATATGAACCAGGATGGCCAATCGCTCCAAGAAAGATCGCATCTGCCTCGTCACGACATAATTCAAACGAACCTTCTTCCCATTCTTTTCCGGTTTCCTTGTATAATTGGCCACCACATGGAATATCTATTTGTTCGAATCCAAAATTCGAATTGGATGTGATTGTATCAAGGATTTTTGTAGCCTCAAGAGCAACTTCCCTTCCTGTTCCATCACCGGGCAAAATCGCAATACGGTAGTCGCTCATAGCCTCTGCCAAAGGTCACAGGTAAATGAATAAAACCCCCTATTTTTTTTATCGATTTATTAAGGCCGAGATTCTTTATAATACCTCGACATAATTACGCATTATGTCTACAAATACCGATTATAAAACCATACCTGCTACAGAAGAAAATTTGTCTTTAGAACATGATATACACCGATTCGATGAAAATCCACCAAAGCAACTTTCAGAAAGACATCCTGTTATTGTCGATGAAATCATAGGCGTTGCATGCGTAGGTAGCCTTGGAACCTTCAGCACTAGAATAAATATCTCTCTAGAACAAGAACATCCTGAACTTGGTAAGAATTTTCAAACTAAATATTTCAGGTTTACAGAACCTGGGTTAGTTTATTGGGGCCACTATGGTCAGAGTTTTAAAGTTCAAAAAATCATTAAAGATTAAGAATTTACAACTACTTTCAATACATCTATCACATGTTCCATAGAAGGAACTGTATAATTTTCTAGTGGTGGAGAAAATGGAACTGGAGTATCTAGGGCCCCGATCACTGCTGGAGTCGATTCTAAGGCATAGAAACATGATTCCAAAATACGACTTTGAATCGTATGTCCAAGCCCACCATTCCATTGTCCTTCTTGAAGAACAACTAATCTACCTGTTCTAATTACAGATTCTATACAAGTCTTTGAATCAAATGGTAATAATGTTCTAAGGTCGATTATTTCAACCTCAATGCCTTGTTTACTGATTTCTTCTGCAGCTTGTATTGCAACGTGTAACATCGCACCCCATGTAACCAAAGTAACATCACGTCCACCACGAATAACCTCTGCTTTACCAATCTTGTATCGTTCGTTATTTTCGATTGCGTCATTCACTGATTTTGTATCGACTATTTGATTGATATTTTGACCCCATCCTGTCAATCCCCCTCTCAATCCGTATAATCCAATGTGTTCCAACATTATTACTGGATCATTTAATTCAGCAGCCTCGACAAGTAAGTCATAGGCATCTTGTGGAGTGCCTGGTGCTAAGACGACTAATCCTGGGTCATTAGCAAACCAAGACTCTATCATATTTGCATGGAAAGGTCCTGAACGGGTTTTTGCACCAAGAGGAATTCTAATTGTCATTGGACAATCTGCACCCCAACGCCATCGAAGCATAGCGGCATTATTTACTAGAGCATTATATCCAAGTGCGGCAAAACCTCCAAACTGTATCTCAACCATCGGCCTCATTCCCGATAGGGCGGCACCAGTGCCAGTATGGACAATTACTGCTTCACAAAGTGGCATATCAACCAACTTATCTGAATGACCTGCATTCTTCAGTGAAATGTTCATTCCAAATGCTCCAGCAACTTCCATATCTTCTCCAATAAATACGCAGTCTTCTTGGTATCTATCTGCGATATCGGCCATAGCTTGCTGAATTGCTCTTGCATATGTCCAACCACCTTTTTCTGAATATTCAAGACTTAATTCTCCGGTATCAAGTGGAGATGTTGAAAATTGCTGTTCTTCACCTTTCAATCTAGAAAGGTGTTGAGAATGAGTATCTGCATCGTTTAGAGTCGTTACGCCCTTGGTAACTGTTTCTGGTTTTGGCCAATCCATTTCGATTAGTTTTTTGTGGTCTTGTTCAATCAAGGACTTTTCTTGAAGTTCTAAATCACTGATTGCTTGTTCATCAACACCCAAATTGATTAGTAATTCTCTATGAGTTGGCAAAGGGTCTTTGGCTTCCCAGTAACTAAGTAAGTCTCTGTCTACATAGCCTGGAGGAGTTCCTGATTGGCTTCCTAAATACAGATCGTCATGATGATGGGCATGGCCACATCCCCTCATTGTTTCAACATGTATCAAAGTAGGTCCTCCACCTTCTAAAGAAAATTCACGAGCGCAAGCCACACTAGCATGCCATGCAGCAGGGTCCGAACCATCTATTGTCCAACTTGGGAATCCCATTGCAACCGCTTTATCTGCCCATACTTCAACTCCAGATTGATTTTTAGGAGATGTATCTAGAGCAATTTGATTATTTTGGAGAATGTAAGTGATCGGCAGACCTCTAGTACCTGCAAAATTCATAGCCTCCCAAAATTCTCCTGAAGAAGATGCCCCTTCTCCAATACAGGCTACATGAAATCTATCTAGTTTCTTTCTCCATGCCGCAAAAGCAAGTCCTGTCATCGTAACACTTGCAATTGGTAGAGGGGCAGTTGGGGGTAGTACGCCCACGTTCCAAGCACCGATATGCAAATCACGACCGCCTGCATCATCCCATCCACCATTTTGATTGGACCCCGCTTTTCCTAAATTTGCAGACATTACACCAATTGGAGTATCCCCCATCGCAAGAGCAAGTCCTACATCCCTAATCATTGGCGCTACTAAATCTCCATCATATCCATTCGCTGGAGTTGCACTGGGTTCTGTATTTGGGTTTCGATTTAGTGCAGTTGCAACCGCAACTACTCCTTCTTGCCATGTTGAACGGAATCCTTTACCGCCGAATTTAGATCCATCAGGGGTTTCAATTCCCTCTGAATAAATTTCTTTCAATGCCTCGTCTAGATATCTTGTACGAGTCATCAAGCGTTGCCATTCCAATCTTTGTTCAATAGTGACAGACATATAATGGGCAAGTCTCCTAAGCATAAGTTTGACATCGACGATAAAATGGGAGGCTCTACGCTGAATATAATGTGAAAGATTACGGCGGGGAATTACCTCCATGTCCTTTTCTTCCTCCATTTTCTCTTCGATTTGTGCAATAACCGCCCTCTCTAATGATTCGGTTAGTCTACTGCTAAACTTGTTCCAAGAAGGTCCTTCGAATTGTTTCGGCTCAGATTCTATCACATGATCCCAAATATCGCAAACTAGAGCAATTCGAGATTCATGTCTTTGTGCTATAAACATTAGAAATTCTTGGCGCGCAGCGTCGCTATGAAGTGGTTGTACGAACTTCAAAGGCCCACTAGGAGACCAATCCAATCCGAAAATCTCGGGCATTTCACCTTGGGCCATAATAGCCCGATAAGTAGCCTACATACAAACGCAACGGGAGATTTGGAAAATCATTCTTCTTCGATTGCATCATTTAGAGCCTTCATTGTAACCTTGGTTACGATGATCGTTGCAATTACTGTTGCAATGAGTCCCAGTACCAATAGAGCAATACCTAACGGAGATTGCTTGAAGCCTCCCATTGCATTAGAACTCAATGCTATTGTTCCAACTGCATGCCCAAAGTAAGCATATGCCAGTGAATACACGATACTAGATAGAGTGGAAAGAAAGAATACACGCGTAGTTACAGGTCCAGATGCCATGATGTAATTTAGCCATTCATCGGGAATTAGAGGAGATAATCTCACTAACACTGAAATTCTCATTGCTTCTTCACCTATGGCTACCTCAATATTTTGAAGACGCTTATCACTGGCTACAATTTTAGCAATCGAATCTCTAAATAGCCATCTTCCAAGAAAAAAAGCTAGCAGACCTCCAACTATTGATGCGGTGAAATTAATCACGACTGCAAGCCAATAAGGAAATAATGCGCCTGCAGTCACCTTCATTATTGGCGTTGGTGCAAGTATAACTACTCCAATTATTAAAATCAAAGTGAACAGTAAAGGCGCTAAAGTACCGAGGTCTTCAAACCAATCCAAAAAGAAAGATATGTCTTTTAGAATATTGAAAATAATTACCGACCAAATAATGAAAATTGTAACACTTATGACAAGTCGAAATCTTACGACCTTACTATCCTCTATAGCAATTTTATCCTGCTTGAGTAATGACATAGCCCTCATTCCTCTTCAGAAACTTCTTGCTTTTTCTCGGTTTCTTCAATCTCTGGTAAAGATTCCAGAACATCGGACAACATTTGTGCTGCATCCTCTACTTGAGTGATTAGAGTGATGTCAGATACTGCGCCGGGACGACCAAGACTCCACATTAAATCATGAACTACCTCTGTAGTTAATTTGGTTAGTTTTAGAACTTCTAAATCGATACCAAATAATTCTTCATCTCTTTTTAGAGCGACTAAATCGGGCATCTCATCTAATATTTCATCCATTTTAGCAACTACTTCATCTCCGAGCGATTCTGCTTGCTTCTCCAAAATTTCTTCCATTGAAGTCATTCTAGGTTTCCTTGGCTTAGAAGGTCCTGCTCCACTACCAAGTGTTTTACCACGAGATATATTTCCAAAAGATGGGGCCTCTTCATTTTGTTCTGATGATTCATTTTCTTGAGGGGGTAAGTCTTCTGGAGATACATCTTGTACAAGATGATTCAAGGCAATTCTAAGCATATTAGCCATCATAGATGGATCAAAAGTATCGCTTACCTCTAATCCTTCTTCGTTCATTTGAACTAAAATCTCATCAATGAAGCCGGGATTTATTTTTTCAGGACTAACTAGGCCTTTCAACATAGGTAATGCCCATGTTGAATCACCCATGAGCATGGAAACATCAAAACTCCCACCACCACTATTTGGTCCTGCAACATCAGCAGGAGGAGGAACGAATTGTTTACGAGCATGTTTGTTTAGTTGCTCAATCAGTAATGACATGTCTATGGGTTTTGCAATTACTTCTGAGACTCCTGCCTGTGCCGCTGAAGTTAGATACTCTTGACTAGAATTTCGTGAAAGAATTACTATTCTACATTTGAAGGCAAATTCGGGGTCTGACATAAGACGTTGTGAAGCATCGATTGCATCACCTGCTTTCCAGTCTCCATCCATTAATACAATCTCTGGCATTATAGCCAATGCAGTCCCTTCTGCCTGCCTTAGAGTTCCAGCCCGAGTGATGTCAAAACCTTCTCTTTCTAGAGTATTGGCCAACAAAGTGCGTCTGCCTTCATTCTCATCAGCAACTATTACCTTGGCCACAATTTTCACCCCCCGATATATGTCATAAATGCCTTAAACATTTGAACCTCATGTATAATTCGAACCCACAGGGCCGTAAAATAAGGATGATTTGTGTTGACCGATTATTCTATGTCAGCAGGAGAAGTTTGACTCCATAAAAGAATCCCGCCTTCAATATTGAATAGTTTATTTCCATCAAATCCACAATCCATTAGAAATAATGCAGCCATTTGTGAACGCATACCACTTCGGCACAATAGTAAGATATCTCTGTCCTTAGGTAAGGACTGTGCGACAGATAATACCTCTTCATGAGCTATTTGCATATCTGTAAAAGAAATTCTAACCTGTTCATATTCTTGCTTAGAACGGACATCCAAAAGAAATGGACTCCAACCTTCATTCCTTCTTTTTACACAATCCGCAGGAGTAATATTTTGGAACATATTGTTCTGCTCAGCAGTACTTGGCTTTTCAACATCTCGGTTATCGGAGTCCGCCTTAACTTGACACCATCCCTCATCAACAAACATTTTCATAGCTAAAGATAAATCTTGAATTTGTTTTCTATCTTCTACTTTCTCAAAATTTAATCTATTGAAATTCATATTTTCCGCATCATAAATTAGTAATTTTCCAGATAGTAATTGACCAACTCCAGTAATCATTTTAATGGCCTCTGTTGCCTGAATTGAACCTATTACTCCCGGTAAAACTCCCAATACACCTCCATCTGCACAAGAAGGTACACTTTCAGTTGGGGGTGGTTCAGGGAACAAATCTCTGTAACTTGGACCGCCATTGAAATTAAAAACGCTAACTTGGCCTTCAAAACGATATATTGACCCATAAACCCATGGCAGGTCAATGATACTACATAGGTCATCAATCAAGTACCTGGTCGGCAAATTATCAGTTCCATCGACAACTATGTCCCAACCGTCTTGAAAAATCTCTATTGCATTCTCAGGAGTAAGCCTATGCTTCCAAATTACTACTTCAACTTCTGGATTTAATTCTTTAATCCTATTTTTAGCTGATTCCGCTTTATTTTGACCAACCGCTGAATTAGAGTGAATTACTTGCCTTTGAAGATTAGAAATATCCACATCATCGAAATCAATAATTCCTATTCTACCAACTCCAGCAGCTGCGAGATACAGTATTGCTGGACTACCTAATCCGCCTGCCCCAATTACCAAAACATTTGATTTGGAAATATTTTTTTGGCCCTGAATTCCAATCTGCGGCAGAGATATGTGCCTTGCATAACGATTGATGTCGACCATGTACAAGCCAGAGAGAACTATTTCATCAAAGCGCCGGCTGTAATTGAAGATCAATGGACATGCTCTTCAAGCCATTTTTCAGCATCCATTGCAGCTTGGCAACCCATTCCTGCTGCGGTAATTGCTTGCTTATACCTAGTATCAACAACATCTCCAGCAGCAAAAACACCCTCAACTGAAGTCATTGTATGCTTTTTGTGAACGATATACCCTTCTTCATCGGTTTCAACTTGACCACCCAAGAAAGATGTTATTGGCTTATGACCGATTGCAATAAATGCTCCAGTTGCTGAAATTTCTTCGGTAGAACCATCTCTAGGGTCTTCTAAAACTGCTCCAGTTAAGCCATTATCATCAGATAGCCATTTCTTGATTTGACGGAAAGTTCTAATCTCGATTTTGTCATTATTTGCTGCTCTATCATACATAATTGTAGAGGCTTTGAAAACATCTCTTCTATGAACTAATGTCACCTTGGATGCGAATCTAGTTAGAAATGTTGCTTCTTCACAGGCTGAATCTCCACCACCAATCACCAATACTTCTTCATCACGGAAGAATGCACCATCGCATGTAGCACAGGTAGAAATTCCTCGGCCTTTCTGATCTGCTTCGCCTTCAGCATTCAACCAAATTGATTCGGCGCCAGTTGAAATAATAATTGAATGAGTAAGGTATTCTTCACCTTCAAGACTGACTTTATATGGTCTTTGAGAGAGGTCAACAGATTCGACATTCCTATCTTGAACTTCTAATCCAAATCTCTCAGACTGTTCCCTAAGTTGCATCATCATCTCTGGACCCCCAATACCTTGTGGATAACCAGGGAAATTTTCGATATCGGAGGTTAGCATCAATTGACCACCAGACATATATCCCGCAAACATTAGAGGTTCAAGCATGGCTCTGGCTGCATATAATCCTGCAGTATAGCCTGCAGGACCTGAACCGATTATAATCACATTACGTACATCTGACATTTTATCGCCCACAACCTAAACAGGTAGGACGAGACTCTTGAACATTTACATGCAATAATAAGAAAAATAGCGATAATTTAACTAATTAAAGCATTTTTGTAATTGCCGAAACTGCTGCTCTTGCATGGGGCTCTAATCTCGGCTCAATATGTTCGGTTTCTGCTCCAGGTCCAATAATACCTAATCCGACTGGTTTTTCATGAACTAATTGTAATTCAATGATGGTTTTGATGACTGCTTGGCCCATTGCCAATCCGTGTTGAGTCTGTCCTTTTTCGATTATCCCGAGGCATGCAACGCCGTTTATTTCTTCATTCGCCAAGAGACGGTCGACTGCAAGCGGTACTTCCATAGCACCAGGCACCCAGACTACATCTGTGATAGTTAGTGATTCCTTAGATGCTTGATCTTCAGCATATTCGAGCATCCTTTCAATCTCCTCTTTGTGAAAAGAGCCACATACAATAGCAATTCTATTATTCATTTTATCATCTCATCAATTTTTGGCAATTATTCTTTCTACAGTAGAAACAATGGTTTGAGTCGTAGAATCTATTTCGATATTAACCGCATCTCCTACTTGCTTTGACGCTATCTTGGTTTGTCTAATAGTTTCAGGGATAATATGTAAATTGAATCTTGAATTACTAACTTCGCCAACTGTTAAAGAAATTCCATCAATGGCCACATAACCTTTTTCAATCAAATATTTTTCTATAGAAGGAGGCGCTATAATCGATAAATCCATTCCTTCACCCGAATCATCCCTCTCATTAACAAGTCCAGTTGCAATAATGTGACCTGACAAAAGATGGCCTCCAATTTCATCTCCAAATTTTAGTGAACGCTCAATATTTACTATATCGCCTTTCTCCAATTGCCCTAATGTAGTCCTATCGAGGGTTTCTTGGATTACATCAAAGGAAACCATTTTGTTTTCAATTGAGGTTACGGTCAAACAAACTCCATCCACGGATACACTTGCTCCTATTTCCAATGAGTCTGTATTTGGAAGTTCAATTTTGAAACTCTTAATTGTTTCACCTTCAATTACTTCGGCTATTTGGCCGGTTCCTTGAACTATTCCAGTAAACATTGTTTCAACTCACTTTTTTTGCGAAAGGTCAAGAATTCTTGCTATAATTTTCCTAGTACCATCTAGATCTTCTGATAATCCTTCGACTCTAACCACTTCAATACCTTGGTATCCAAGTTCTCTCAACTTTCTGTTAATTGACTCCTCAGCATGTTCTTGGTCATAGCCTAGGGCAATTATATCCGGCTTTACTACAGGGAGAATATCAAAAATAGGAACTTCTGGAGGATTACCAATAATCGCATCATCTACTGGTTTTAGACCTTCTACCATTCTTCGCCTAAGGTCGTGATTGGTGACTGGCTCATGTTTCCTTATACGCACTGTATCATCATGAGCGATTACGACAGTTAAGTGCTGACCTAATGCTTTGGCTTGCTCGAGATAATGCAGATGTCCTGCATGAAGTAGGTCGAAAACACCGACTGCCATAATTCGCTTCATAGTCTCGCCCCAAATCTCTGAATTCAATATTACACATCATGTTGTCGCTACTTCTGACCACTATTCAATGCGCTGATAATGTCTACTCCATGTAAGAAAGGTATTCCTTTTTGCTTAGCCCAGAGTTTTGCGTCTTCTACAGATAGGGCATTATCTCCATCCGGTTGTAGCATTTCTGCTCCAATTACCACAGGTGCTGTACCAGAAAGCCTAGCTAAGCCTACAGCTAATTCTGTATGTCCTTGACGCACCCCAAGGCCGCCTTTTGCTTCTCTGCAAACCGGTATATGGCCTGGTGTTCTGAATTCTTCACCTAATGCTTTTTGAGCGTCATCGGTACTCGCTTTCTTCAAGGATAATTCATTTGATAGTTCAGCAAATCTCCTAGTAGTTAGTGCTCTATCTTTATCTGTAATTCCAGTATATGTGTCTCTATGATTTAACGAGAGAGTAAAAGCAGAACGAGCATCATAGCGTAAATCATTAGTGATTAATTGCTTCAAAACTGTATGCTGCTTAGTCAATTCTGGATGAGTATGTAAATCTTGTAAAAATGGTAACGAAAAGAGTTCCCCTACTTCATCTCCAATCGCCAAGAAAAGTAATCCTCCACAATCTTGCCTTAATTGCCTCATTGTACTTGGTTGAGCAAACTGTGCAGAGAATAAAAGATCGGTCTCACCTTCTCTCTTTTCTGAATCGAATAAGCAAACTGGAAGCCCCTTTGAAAAGGCTTCAATTGCAACAGATATTTCATCGCTCATGTTCATCGGTCGTATAACTTCTTCATGAACTGTCGCATATATTCATAATACGATAATAATGAATTTCGAGGGTTTTTTTGAGCATTCGACGGAAAGGTGTTATGATAGGACGACCCTTGGGTTGAACCTGCGGGGGGTTGTGAATGCCAGTTAAATTAGGTCCAGCCGGTATTCCTTTATCTTGCAAAGGAAGAACGATTGTTGAAGGTATGGACGATATTATTTCTCTAGGATTAGAGACTATGGAAGTTCAAACAGTGCGTATGATCGCTCCTCAACATTTTGAACAATATTGGCAAGCTGGTGTTTTGGCTAATAAAACCAACTTTGAAATGAATATTCATGGCCCTTACTACTCTGAACTATTAGGCAATAAAGTAGAGAGAGGACGCTCCCTAACTAAGATTGAAGCCACTCTACAAGCTGCCAAAACAATCAATGCAAGACATATTACTCTACACGCAGGACATTATGGCGAAATGGGACGTGGGCGGGAAGCCAATGAACAACTAGCTAACGTATTTTCAGGAATAGTCGATAGAGTTGCTGAAATTTGGCATGATGATGAAGATATTTATCCAGTATTCCCTTGGTTAAAAGATGGAACTCCATCCAAAATTGGAGTTGAAACATCGGGCAGACAAGAATTATGGGGTAGTCTTGAAGAGGTTTTAGAAGTTGTAAATCATGTTGAAGGCACTATTCCTGTACTGAATATTGCTCACATCCACTCTAGAGGGCATGGCAGAATGCGTACATCTGAGGATTATGGTGAATTATTTGACCAAGTTAGAGAAACTATTGGTACAAAGGAATTCTATTGTCACTTTTCTGGTGTTGAACACAGAACTGGTAATGCAATGCATTATACTCAAATCAAGAAATCCGACTTAAATTTCGAACCATTGGCAGAATTTATTGTCGAAGATGGCGGTTGGCTAGACATTACTTTGATTTCCGACTCACCACTTCTTGAGCACGATGCTATGTATATGTTACAAAATATCGAGAAGTCTCGTCACAAGCAACTCGAGCGTAAAGCCCGAGAAGATCGCAGAAGGGCTCTGTCTGCTCAAACTGGTAAATCGTTTGAAGAAATTGCTGACAAAGAGATTGAACAAGCAAAATTACGCGAGGAAGTTGAAGAAAACAAGGAAACGCTTGTTGAAGAAACTCCTAAGGCTGAAGAGAAAGTCGAAGAAAAACCTGTCAAGAAGGATACAAAATCTAAGAAAAAGGCTGATGATAAGAAGAAAGACGAAGGCGACGATGTTTTTGACTTTGAAGAAGATGATGATGACTTATTTTGAGCATCGCACTTCGCCATCAACTACCAAACCGCTTCAATTTGCTTCTAATCATCGGCAACTAACATAAGTGAAGGGTTTAGCGTAAGGCTTGGTCATATGGCACATATTGCGATTTTGGGATTAGGCAACTGGGGTACTGCAGTTGCTAGGATGTGGTTACTTGATGGTCACAAAGTAAAAGGTTGGACTATCGAGCAAGAAGTTTATGAATCGATAACAATGGACCAAGTNAATAAAAAATATCTACCGGAACATTCAGTTGAAGGGCTCGAGGTCACAATGCACGTCAATGAAGCTCTAGAAGGAGTAGAAATTGTAGTACTTGCTGTACCTTCTTCGGTAATATTGGATGTTGTTGATGACATATTACCGCACTTGAGACCTGGCCACGTACTAATCGACTTAGCAAAGGGCCTCGCACCTGGAAAGAGATTGATTTCTGAAGCGATTCATACCAAACTGAAAGAAGCGGATATGAATAACCCTCTTGCAGTTGTAACCGGCCCAACTATCGCACCTGAAGCAGCAAGTGGCGTTATGACTACTGCTTTAGTNGCTAGTGAAGATGAATCNGTTGCTAAGAAATTAGCTAAAACTCTAACCACTCAAACCTTTATTCTTCATCCTGCCTCAGACCCTGCTGGTGCAGAATTATGGGGNGCTTTCAAAAATGTTGTAGCATTAACTTGTGGTTTAGTTGACGGTTTGAAANTTAATGGNACCCTTGGCGGTGATAATTTGAAAGCGGCTATTTTCATGGCTGGTTTCAAAGANGGATGTATCCTTTTGCCTCTACTAGGCGCTAAAGCCGAGGTCGCATTTGGGCCTGCAGGACTTGGAGATCTATATGTGACGGCAACTTCACCGTATGGAAGAAATCGAAGCATGGGTGAAAAACTAGGTACTGGATTAACACTAGAACAAGCCTTAGAAGAAATGCACATGGTTGCTGAAGGTGTAAGGGCTGCTAGAATGTTTATTCGACGTGCAGAGGATGAAAATATCAATACACCCTTCACAAAAGCAATCAATACCTTACTCGATGGAGACATCGATGCTGAAGAGTGTTGTAGAAGAATTGTCGCCCTAAATTAGAATATGTTCAGTCGGTGTTGTTTTGAGGGGGAACTACATCCCCACTAACATGGCGGATGATTTAAGCGAACTAGAGGCACGCTTATTCGAATGGATTAGACAATCTGATTTTCACACAATGCCTTGGTCNACATCTAAAGCTGCAAAGGCCTTCAAGGTCAAGAAAGATGAAATTTATGAAGCGGTTGCTGCNCTNACAANAAAGGTNCCNGACCGNATNCAAGTATTCTANAAAGAAGGNACTCTGCATATNGCTGCAGAATAATTTNTCATTCTTCTTCCNNTTTNGAGTANATNTCNACNGCCATAGANGGNGGTAAAATAACACTCCACCACTTAGGNCTCTTCACGTCTCCTTCNTCAGTTACAAAGGANCGGATNAGCATAGAGATTAGATCTATTATCACTACGACTACAAAGACTACAATTAGTAAGGCAAATGCCTTGTTGTAATCAAATGGTGGATTGATGTAATTATCGATGTACATACCGATTCCTCCAGCACCTACAAGACCTAAAACCGCTCCATGTCTCACATTATACTCGAACATGAATAATAATTGACTCAAAAGGTGATTACTAGACTCTGGAATCACTACATGGAATAATTGTTCAGAATGTGTCAAACCCATTGCCAAACCAGACTCTAACGGCGCGTTATGAACTCCTTCCATGGCCTCATACTGTAGTTTGCCTAAGTATCCAATAGTGTACAAAGTCATGGCTAAAATCCCTGGCAATGGCCCAAAACCGAGGGCGATTGCAAATAATAAAGCCCAAATTATACTGGGTAGACTTCGTAGTCCAGCAAGTAAAACTCTTGCAGGCATTGCAATTGGCATTGAAGCCATATTATTTGCTGCCAAAGAGGCGATTGGGATTGAAAAGAAAAAGCCTATCAAAGTTGCAACAAATGCCATTTTTATGGTAATTACCATTCCTGTCCAAGCCTTGGAACAAAATAATTCAACACTTTCATTACAGACATCTCCATTGGGTTTGTGTAATGAACCATCTGCCCAAACCTCTGCCTCTAAAACCGACCAATCTGGAGGTAAGAGATCTTCACTGAAGAATGTCTGTAACTTTTCAGGTGCACCTTCTATTTGACCCCAGTCATCGACCAAGTCATCTAGAGATAACCAAGCTAGAAGTATTAAGGAAATACCAAAGAAAAGTAATTTCTTATTGATTGAAATCACCTTCCTCAATCAAATCTTCATCTATGATTCGCCAAATTCTATCAGCGAGTTCAATCGCTCTTTCTTCATGGTGTTCGATTAATACTAATGTCGCTCCAATTTCGTCAACGATCTCTTTAGTAGCGGTAATTATAGAATTTACATTCTCTTTATCGAGTTCTCCTAAGAATTCATCTGCAAGGATGATTCTGGGCCTTTGGGCAAGTGTTCTTGCAATAGCAACACGTCTCTGTTGACCTCCAGAAAGAATTCTAAC
>NZXL01000036.1 GCA_002697705.1 Methanobacteriota archaeon | reverse complement strand
CGTGCATTACATACACTAGACGCGATTATTCGTTCGTTAACAATGGCCCTAGGAGAGGGTGTATTAGTCAAGCGTTATGAAGATGTTAATCTGTATGATAACCAAGTAAAAGCTGGTGAATTCGTGGCTGCAGATGGCTCAGTACGTCAAGCAGGAATTGTAGAAGGCGAAGGAACTGACTTTAAGATTTGATTACTGTTTAGTGGGCAAAACTTGCCGAACCTTCAAGGAGCATGTCCTGTGTGGCTTGTCCATGGAAGACTGGAAGTCCCTCATCGACCAAGCAATGCAAAAGGAAACAACCGACGTTATTGGAGCCCATAGCACCTATGGGCATGCGGTAAGAGTAGCCCTCAGTGAAGCACAAATGCTTCTCGGCGATTTAGAGGCTGCACAAATAATAGAATCGATTTATGGAGCACTTGTAGCTTACTCTCAACAGGTTATGCTTAGAATGAAAGCAGAAGACCCAGAAATCGGAGGAGTAGATCATGCGTTTAGAGCAGGACAGGCATACGGAGTTAGTTGTGTACTCAATCACTTGATAGATCAACTGACAGATGTTGCTGGAATCACTGCATTAGGAGCATTAGATGATTTCTCTGATACACTTCATGAAGAGATAATTATTCAAGGTAGAGCGGCAGGATTAACCGTCGAATTACTCGATGCAAAAGGCGATATTCTTTACGAGTAATGGTTTAATTTGACTACATTGGCGCTAAAAACCGCGTCGGTGCATTGATAATGGGTTGGCGATTCGGCAGCATGCTTCAAAGCATCGAGGGAGTCAAATGAGTAACCCAAATAACAAGACAAACGCACAATTGGTTGATGTAATCAACCAACTGAAAGCCCAGTCTCGTGAAACCGGTTCCGCTGTTTGGCGAGATGTGGCCATGCGTCTATCTAGAAGTCGCAAGAACTGGACCAACCCCAACCTCAGCCGTGTTAGCCGCCATGCCCCAGAGGGTGCAACAATCCTCGTGCCTGGCAAGTTACTCGGCAGTGGTGAGTTTACCAGTAACCATACGATCGCCGCCTACAGTGTGAGCACCGGTGCTCGCGAGAAGATAGAAGCCGCTGGCGGTCGAATAATGACCTATGGCGAGCTAATGAACGAAAACCCATCAGGAAAGGGGGTAGTTATCCTTGGATGAAACTACCTTTGTATTTGATGCTGAAGGCCTTGTTTTAGGCCGCCTTGCATCTGCTACTGCTAATATCCTTTTGAAGGCGGCAAGAGAAGACCGTGATGACAAAGTTATCATAATCAATGCCGAGAAAGCCATCGTTTCAGGTAGCCCAACATCAGTTTTGAACAAGTATCATGCTAAGTATGAATTGAATCACGCAAGAAAGGGTCCATTTTTCCCACGTATGCCTGATATGATTTTGAAGCGTGCCGTTCGTGGTATGCTTCCATACCAAAAGAAGAGTAGTGGCCGCAGAGCACTTCGTAATCTGCGTGTCGAGATCGGTTGCCCAAGCCATCTATCTGGCGATTTGCCTGATGGACATCAAGCGGGTGACGATTCAAAGATAAGAAAATCAACGCCAGAGAGGTTCCTCTCTCTAGGAGATATAAGCGCCAATCTAGGTGCACCAAGTCATCGTTGGACCGGAGGTGAACAGTAATGGCACGTAAGCAAAAGAAATCAGTTGAGACATCTGGTAAGAGAAAAACTGCAATTGCTAGAGCTAGTGTTAAAGCTGGTCAAGGCAGAGTAAGAGTTAACAGTGAACCAATTGAAATTCTACAACCATCACTGGCTCGTAGAAAAGCAATGGAACCTCTAATTATTGCAGATGCAATGAATAGATTGTCTAAAGTTGACATTAACATCACTACAACCGGCGGCGGTATTATGGGACAAACAGACGCTATTCGTACTGCTATTGCCCGTGGACTTGTTCATTATAATGGTGGAGCAAAAGGCCAAGACGAAGAGTTGAGAGACGAATATCTAAGATTTGATAGAAGTCTTTTGGTCAACGATCCACGTCGTAAGGAAGCAAAACACCAACTTGGTCGTGGTGCTCGTAGAAAGAAACAAAAATCTTACCGATGAGGCGATAAAATGATTATACCAATTAGATGTTTTAGTTGTGGAGCAGTTGTTGCTCATAAGTGGGAAGAATTCAATGAGAAAGTCACATCAGGAGTAGAAGTTTCTGATGCACTTGATCAAGTTGGATTAGCCCGCTATTGTTGCAGAAGAATGTATGTTGGTCACTTAGACCTAATACACGAAGTTGCACCTTTCAGCGCTTCTCGCCAGTAATTTCATACAAGGGCCCGTGGGTTAGCTTGGCCTATACTTGGCGGCTGGGGGTCGTCAGACCCCGGTTCAAATCCGGGCGGGCCCACCAAAACCGATACTATTAGGCTAATTTATTGAAAACTAGCGATAAACTAACCAGACTAGAAGCCTTTGGTTTGATATGCTAAGCATGTAAAGGAGATTCTATGCGAAAGGCTTCTACTGCATCTATCATCATAACTTTGCTGATGATTTCTCTATCTAGCCCACTGATGGTTAGTGCAGCAGACAGCACCATTTCATCCGATGTCACTTGGAGTGGGCAACAAATTCTTTCAGGAAATATTACGATTTCCCAGGGAGTCACTTTGACAATTCAACCTGGAACTACAATAGATTGCGGCGATAACTTTTGGATACAGGTTGACGGCACTATAATTGCAGAGAACGCACACTTCTTTTCTTCAACCCCTCCAGTAACTCAAGGTTCTCATGGTGCTGGATTGTGGAAAGGATTGATCATTGGAACTAGTGGGATTGCCTTAATCAATGACACTTTGATAGAGAATGCCAAGACTGCAATATTAGTTAATGGTCAATTAATCGCAAATGAATTACAGATAAATCACTCCTACATAGGAATAAATAATATTGCCCACTCCACTATTGACGGTTATTTTTCTAGCCAGATTGATTATGACTCGATTCAAAACAGCGGTTTACTAGAATTAGATAATGCCAATATCGAACAATCGGCTACTGGAGTTCAAACATCGGGGACATCAACAATTAGCAACTCTAATTTTTCTAGTGTAGGAGTTGCATTGAAAAATATCGCAGGCCAAATAGATGCAGATGAAATTCGATTCGATTCAGTTACAGTAGGCATTTCTAGCCAACTTCACTCAAAAGTAAGGATTTCAAATATCATTGGCGAGAATGTGGCTTTACTTTTAGACGCAGCCAATAGTGATGATTTGTTGGTAGAAAACGCTGTAGTTTCAGGATCTAGAGCCTTAGTGTCTAATGCTGCATCATCATTTCTAATATCCAATATTTCTTTTGACGGCGACTCTAGTAATGGTCCAGTAATAGACCAGCAATGCGTGGGCACATGCACCTTACACAACATTACAATGACTAATGTATACTCTGGAATTTCGTTATCAGGGCCGGGCACCCATGTCCTTGAGGAACTGACTCTATCATCCACTAATACTGCAATTGAAGCAACTGGGAGCGGACATATTTCTGGAAATGATCTTACAATTCAAACACAAACATCAGGTCTAGTATTCAGAGGCCCCTCCTCAACACTAACAGGAGACAATATGCTTCAAGTAGGACAATCACAATCACTGGCAATAGACATATTAGATTCGGAGCATTCATGGTCAAACCTTGTAATTCACAAGACATATAATCAACAAGACACCCTCTCAACAGGGATAAATTCCTGGTATGCTGAGATTGAAGTAAACAATCTAAAAATTGAGAACTTTTCTACGGGCGTTTATCTACAAAACACCGAATTAACTGGTGGCGTAATAGAGGTGCATGGAGGCACTGATAGCGGGATTGAGATGCTTGATAGCCAAATTTCCACAGAGTCTTTATCAACAAAATATCAAGCATTTGGCGTTCAACTCAAAGAACAATCATATCTTCAAACTAGTAATTGGAATGCGGAACTTCATAATTCGCCATTGAAAATGTTTGATAATTCACAAGCTAATATCCGTGTATTCGTGCCATTGAACACCAATTCTAACTCATATGATGCCTCTGGAGATGGAACTATATTTTACGGAGGAAGCACTAGTATTACCACTTCAACAACAACTTCTGGCTATTTCGAGGAGACAAATGTAAGATTTACTGATATCTCAAGTAATCCTGTTCAAGCAACAATTATAGTTAATGGCTTTGAAATAGAGTGTGATGTAAATGGGTACGCGACTCTTCCACTATTCTCTCAGGGTTCTATCGTTGAAGCTATTTTTTCCGGAACTGGAGTAACTCAAATGTTGAATGGCGGCCAAACCAGTCAAGTAGTCCAAATTCCAGTAATTCCTCAGGGCGATTGGACTATTGCTGCGGGACAGTCAGTAATACTCGGGCCTCGTCCAGATGGCCAACCACACCACATTTCAGGCAATTTAGTAATGCAAGGAGATAGTTCATTAAAACTGATTTCATCTGAACTAATTGTTGACTCTAATTTTGAGATTTCTCTACTTTCTTCTTCACAGTTAATCGGCGAAGATTCCAAAGTTACTGCAGATAGAATCAATATCTATTCTTCTGCTTTATTGACATCATTTGAACACACTCAGATAACTGTTGATTCCGTGGTAAATTGGTCTTGTACATCCACTACATCCATTGTTTCGGTTATTTTCAATAAGTCATTAGAACTTCACTCCAATTGTTATATTGAGATGCTTGGAGGAGATATTCTTTCAACAATAAGTGTGCCGAGTCAATCCTCTTTCACCCAATTATCTTCATTAGAACTTTCAGTAATCGATAAGGGTACGCCGGTAGAAGGGGCTTTGATTTCAATCAATGGGGTCAACCAACTCACCGACCAATATGGACAAGTCTTTACCAATGCAACAGCACGTTACATAGATCAAAATGATGACAATCTCGGCGGATTACAAAATATAACACTGCAAATAGATTCTTTCTCTGATTTTGTTTCTTGGGATTCCTCAAAGTCCTTTATTCACACCTTTATGGCTTCAACAGTAGACTCCGGTGACATGATTGAGTCGACAATTCTTGAAGCTAAGTGGAGCCCTTACTATCTTGAAAGTAACCTGGTAATCCCTCAATTGAAATCATTGGTAATTGATGACGGAGTATCGTTTAGAGTTTCTGATGGAGTTTCTATTACTGTAGAAGGCACTCTTGATGCAGGGGATTCTACTATTTCTTCTACCGGCTATGGTGCTAGGTGGGCGGGGTTAATTCTTGGTGAGCAGTTAAGTTCTCGAATAGAATTATCCAATACCGATGTAGTTGAAGCAGCTACTCCATTATATGTTTCACAAACAGGTTCAGTCTATGCAGATGGCGTCACAATGATGCGTTCGACAGCCTCTGAACCGCTAGTTTATGTTGAATCTGGAAGCAGTGCCATAGTTGAAATCAAAAATTCTCAATTTAGTGATGGTGGAAGTGCATGTTTTGAATTATATCAATCACAAGCTCAAATCCTTCTTTCCAACTTAGAATTATCCAATTGTAATGGTCCTGCAATTTGGGCTCGGCAAATTACGATTCAAGCATCTAACATAACCATCGGCAGTGGTATTGAAACAGGATTTGATTTAACCGAGGTTTCAGGGGCAATATCTTCAGTCGATGCAACACAATTTGTAGGGGCTGGTAATGTATTTTGGCTAGATTCAATGGACGAACAATTCACTCTTGACTCAATCAAGGCAAACACTGGTGCTTCAGCTGCAATAGCAGGAAGAAATAACCGTAATCTAGCAATAGATTCTGTTGAGATTACAGGAGCGCCGGCAATAGACTTTGATAATTCAGCAGGCCTTCTAACCAATATAGAGTTGATAGGTCTTGGTTCAGGTAATGGTTTTATCAATCACCATGGCCGTTCCTCAAGTTCTATGATTGTAGAGAATCTAAATCTAAATAATTACTCTGTGGGTTTAGACCTTCATGGCGATATCGGAGATTTTACTGCACCATTTATCTTAAGAGACTCAACTATTCAAGCATCGACCACAATTTCAGCAGAGAATTATTCAGCAGTTATTGAGGCTACCACGCTATCAGGGCTAAGTGAATTGAGCGATGATACAATAATCAATTTCATAGATTCGGTTTTCGATGGTCAATCAACAGTATCGTTATGGAATGGGGCACAATCTAACCAATATCACACACTTATTCTTGACGCCCAATTAATGTCAATTCCTCAATCTACTAATTTCGAGGTTCTTGCAACTTATTCGGATGGCAGTAGTTCATCAGAGATAGTTTCAGGAACCACCATTTTGCATCAACTCCTAGTAAGCAAACAAGTAGGAGATGGTGGAGAGATCGAGATAACCGATCTACAAATAAATGCAAATTCTGCTGGCTTACCGATTAAATCAGTATCATATGATTCCCCTACAAATTGGCAAATTAATTCATTAATTTCTATAATACTTGAATCAAATCAGCCACCTTCAGTAAATATTACTCAACCATCGTTTGGACAGAAAATAATGCAACAACAAGTTTTCCAAGCCACCGCAAATGTTTCTGATGATTTAGATGCAATCTCACAATTAACCTACCAATGGACAATCTTCGATGCACAAACCAATCAAGTTTCCCAAATAATGTCAGATGTGCCGATTCAAAACCTGACTGTGCCAAGTCCGGGAATTTATGTTTTGGAATTACAGGTGACCGATGTTTTAGGGGCATCTACAGTGGTAACGGTTTCATTCGAGTCGACCCCGTTAGATTCCGATGGAGATAATACCTTAGATTGTGATGAAAATACTTGGTTTGACTTGAAAATAGGCCGTTCATGTGGGCCAGACATCTATGATTCAGATGATGATAACGATGGATTTGATGATGACAGAGATGCTTGGCCACTAGATGCTTGTGCATGGCAAGATACTGATAATGACAAGCAACCTGACAATCTTAATTGTCCAGCAGGAATAACTTCTGTTTTGATAGAAGACCAAGACGACGATGGTGACGGCATTCCTGATGTTTTGGAAGGTCAATCAAGCGATGACTCTGGAGATTTTGACACTCTGACAATGTTAATTCTAGTGGTTTTAGCAATAGTATTTGTTTTGTTTGTCAAACGAATGAACAAGGGTGATGGCGAAGAACCCGAAGAGAAACAATACCTAGAGTGATAATATGGATATAATTTCAATTCCTAATTCAGGAGTAATTGGTTCTGTTGCTATTTCTATACTAGCGATTATTGTTTTGTGGGATGCCTTTTGGCTCACTAGACAAAAGCGAGATATTCCTAAATTGGGCAAGTTATCTGATGACGTATTTGCATGGGCTAGTGAAGGGCCAAATGAAGTGGTGAGGCAATGGGGAAATTTAGCATCAATGGCTGCTATGATGGCTTTACCATGGGGGCTGGTTGAAATTTCCAATACGCCAATATTATATCCGATTATTTGGGATATACTTCTTTCCCTACACCTTATTTCTTTGTTGATACCAAAGCGATATGCAGTGACTAAAACACATCTTTTTGCCGATGGTCAAAGATATGAATGGAAAAGGCTCAAATTATCGAAAAGCAAGACACAGAGAAGAATCATTCTTTTGAGAAAGGGATGGGGCATCTTTGCACCTCTGCCACTAGGGGGTAATTATCACGACCTAGTCGAAGCAAAAGCTAGGATACAACAGATTTTACAACCCGAATTAGAAGATGAATGATAATCGTTATTTTCAATAGCGGTCTTCTTTAGGCCATATTATGGAATGGACGAGGAGCGGCGAAGATCTCTTCGTTAGATTAGACCCTGACGAAGAAATACATTCAACTTTACAAAATTTAGCCGATGAAGTCGGATTTGATGCAGCCGCGATTACTAGCGGGATTGGAAGAACCCGAGATAATCTATATGGATACATGAATGAACAAGGTGTGTATCAACGCAGACCTCTGGATACTCCCTCTGAACTTGTCAGTCTTTCAGGAAACATTGCTAGAACACAACAAGGTAAAGCCTTCACACACATACACTGTTGCTGGTCTGATGATGACAATAATGTCCATGCAGGGCATATGTTCCAAGCGGTAATCCATGTAGTTGCTGAAATTCATATTAGAATACTGTCAAAGGCCATTATGACTCGCTGCCCATTAGCAGATTTAGAGTTACTAGGGCTAGAATTTTCGTGAGATTCATATCCTCTAGCCTTGGTGGATAAGTATGGCCGGAGACGACAGGATTCAACATCTGGCCGATGCGGTAAAATATCATCGAGAATTATACTATAATCACTCAGCCCCAGAGATTTCAGATGCTGAATTTGATTCCTTATGGGATGAACTAAAATCCTTAGACCCCGATAACTCAGTATTACACGAAGTCGGGCCAGAACCTTTGCCAGGTACTGCCAAAGTAGAACATATGTTCCCTATGCGCTCTTTAGACAAAGGTACAAATGACGAAGACATTACTCATTTTGTCACCCAATCAACTTCGGGAGGGACTCGCTATTTGGCACAACCAAAGTTAGATGGCTCGGCATTATCACTTGAGTATGTCTCGGGGAATTTACATCGGGCTGCAACTAGGGGTAGTGGAGAAAGGGGCGAGGATGTAACATTGAACGCTATTCAGGTAGCCAATATTCCGACTCGTCTAAAATATCCATACACTATTCACGTACGCGGAGAGGTTGTAATGCCTCTAGCAACGTTTGAGTCCAAGTATCGTGAAGTTTCCCCCAATCCTCGAAACCTTTGTTCAGGCGCATTACGTCAAAAACACGGCGATGGTAAAGCAGATGCTGCTGATTTAGTGTTTTGCGCTTATGATGTTCAATTCCCCTTAGATCCTCCAACCGCTCGGTATGATAGTGAATTATTACATTGGTTACAAGATGCGGGAATAGAGCCAGCACCATGGACTGTTTTCGAATCCGATAGTCCCCAATTAGAAATGATTGAACACACGAGGGAATGGTTAGAAAAGAGGGCAGATTATCAATTTGAAATTGATGGAATCGTATTCAAATTAGATGATTTAGAGCAACGTCAAAATCTCGGTATGACCGCACATCACCCTCGCTGGGCTTTGGCATGGAAATTCCCACCAGAAGAGGCAACTTCGGTTTTACTTCAGGTTGATTGGCAGACGGGAAGAACTGGTAATGTCACCCCAGTTGCTCGTATTGCCCCACAAATGGTTGGAGGAGTCACGGTAGAAAATACAACTTTGCACAATCCGGGAGAAGTTGAAAGGTTAGGGGTACAAATTGGCGACAAGGTATTGATCGTTCGACGAGGAGACGTCATACCAAAGATTGAATCTACTTTAGGACCTGCTACTGACAAGGATTTAGAAAATAGGTTTCATGCTGATGGCACTTTATTTACGGGAGAATTACCCACTAGAGGAGCGATAAAGATTCCATCAAATTGCCCATCTTGTAATGCTTCTTTGAAAGAAGAAGGAGCATTTCTCAAGTGTATGGAGTTGATGTGTGATTCTAGAACAAGTAGGGCGATTATCTACTGGTGCAGGGCTTTAGAAATGGATGGAATTGGTGAGAAATTGGTTGAACAATTACTAGAAACCAATCTAATTACCAATATCGCTGATTTATACAGATTAGAAAAAACTCAACTATTATCTTTAGAAAGAATGGCTGAAAAATCAGCAAACAATGTACTCGGAGAAATAAATCGCACTAAGAAGATGAAGACTAGCCGCTTCATACATGCACTAGGCTTACCGGGAATTGGCCCAGAATTAGCCTCATTAGTTGCTCAGCAAACTAAGAATTTTGATGGATTGATGCAGTGGGCTGAAGATGCAAAGGCACAGCCAGGCGATGATAATTTTGGGCCATTAAACGATCTAAAGGAGAAGCCACACATCCTTAATTCAGCCCTTCGAACAATGTGTGAAAACGATGGCATAGGCTCTAAAGTAGCGCTCCAAGTTAGAGATGGATTACTAAATCGGAAAGAATTATTACTCGATTTATCAAAATACCTCGAATTACTAGATGAGCCCAAATCTACTTCAGAAGGCGCTTTGAGTGGAATGACATTTTGTATAACTGGGGCATTGAGTAATCCTAGAAAAGAGATACAGCAGATGGTTAAAAATGCTGGAGGGAAAGTTGTAGGCAGTGTTTCATCAAATCTTGATGTATTGATAGCCGGCGAAAATGCAGGTTCTAAACTAGCAAAAGCTCAAAATTTAGGAATTCAAATTTGGACTGAAACACAATTATTAGACAATTTCAGCGAAACGCCAGTATCTATTATTGATGATGAAACCACAGAAAAAAATAGCACTCAAAGCAGTCTTGCTGATTATAACTGACGTCGTAAACAATATTGCTTCGAATCAATTAAGGGTTAATCTTCAATACTAATAAGCAATACAACGGTTATGAACTACTCCAAAACTGCGGTTGCGGTTTGTATTATCTTACTACTCTCAATAGCGCCCATCACCCAAGGCAAAGAAAACGGCAAACTCAATTCTGGCACAGGATGTGGATGTCATTCTCAATCAGGAACAAATGTGGCAACTCCTTCAGTTACAGGTCTTCCATCTCAATATACGGCGGGACAAAATTACCAGTTGACTGTCTCTGTAACTAGTGGATTATCAGGTTCTAACGGTGGTTTTAGCATGGACGTGGATAAAGGGACATTCAGTTATATGGGCTTCGCGGTTGGTATTAGTTCAACAGGTGATAGCGCTACTCATTCAATTACTGGATCCAGCTATAGAACATGGGGCTTTGATTGGACTGCTCCAAGTTCAGGTTCGGGAACTGCAAATTTCCAATTAGCAGCTCTTACATCAAATGGAAATGGTGCTGATACAGGAGACCGCTGGGGCACACTAACCATTCAGGTACCAGAGAACGCCCCAACAAATCAACCGCCATCTGCCAGTAATGCAATGTTAACTCCAACCGATGCCAAGACTGCAGACAGTCTAACACTTTCATACAGTTATTCAGACCCCGATGGAAATCCAGAATCAGGTACTGTAATTACATGGTACAAAGACTCTATCGCACAACCCCAAGGAACGATACCAGGCAAGGTTGTATCCTCTAGTTTAACAGCCAAGAATGAGCAATGGTATGCCGAAGTAACTCCTTCAGATGGACAGGATAGTGGCCAAACAATTACAAGTAATACTGTCACGATTCAAAATACGCCCCCTACAGTTTCAACTCCAGCAATTTCCCCCTCACAACCTTCTTCAAATGATGATTTGTCAATCACTATTAGTTCGAGTGACGATGACCAAGATGTTTTGACTACAGAAATCAGGTGGTATCTTAATGGAACACTTGTTAGCGAATTAAATGATCAATCTAATGTTACATCTTTGGCTACAAGAAATGGAGACCAATGGTATGTTGAAATTAGGGTTTCAGATGGAGAAGACACTACTGTATGGAAAACATCACAAACAGTAACCATTGGTTCTAGCCAAACAGGAAATAACAAGCCGACAATCATGGCACTTGTCCTCCAACCCTATGAGGCATATACTTCTGATTCGTTATATTTTGACTTTATTTCAACCGATAATGATGGAGACCCAATTGTTGATACAGAAATTCAATGGTACAGAGATGGAGTCTTGATGCCTAGTATCACAACAACTACGTTATCTTCAGAGCAAACCAGTAAATCTGAACAATGGGAGGTGCATGTTCGTATTTACGATGGTACTGAATGGTCAGATTGGGAGATTAGTTCCTCGGTAACAATTCTTAATACTGCACCAGAATTAGATTCAATAAGTTTGGATTTTAGTCAAGCACAAACCTCTCAAAATATAACATTGAGCCTCTCAATGAGCGATTTAGATGGAGACGCACCATCTTCGCCAGAAACAAGATGGTATAAGAATGGTCAAGAATTTACATCAATTGAAAATCAGATTACATTGCCTTCTTCCTTAACTTCAAAAGGAGATAATTGGACAGTAGTTGTTAGTGCCAACGACGGTCAAGATTTAAGCGAGAATGAATTATCAACATCTGTTGAAATCATAAATACAATTCCAAATGCTATAGCGGAGTTATCTCACAGTTCACTTGAAGACCTTGTATTATCTATTACAAATGACGACATAGATGGCGACTTGGTATCCAATGAGATTACATGGTATAGGAATGGTTTCAAAGAAGGTTCTCTAGATGGACAATCTAGTGTTCCTGCTCAATTACTCGGGCCAGGGCAGGTTTGGTCAGTTGATGTAATTCCTAACGATGGCGAGTCAAATGGTAGTATGGCCTCTTCACAGATAACTATTGAAAATCTAGCGCCAACTGCTCAAATCGATATCGAAAGTAATAGATTATGGGATGGAGAAGAGATCAAAGTGACCGCTCAAAATTCAACTGATTTAGATGGAAGAATCACAACCTATTCTTGGCAGTGGAGCGATACTAGTGGCAATTCAGGATTAGGCAATGGTAAATCATTTTCGTTTATAGGAAATGGAATTATTACTATTACGCTAAATGTTTATGATGAATTAGGCAGTAATGGATTTACTTCGATTAATTTGCAGACAGAGACTGGACCAAAGGTAACTTCACTTGAAGCAAAATCAATGCAAGAAAATGTCAAACTTACTTGGGTTTGGAATGGCCCAGATGCGACATTTGAAGTCCTTAGAAACGGCGATTCTATTTCAGTAATTAGTGAATTAGAATTTGTAGATACACCTCTTATCTCAGGGCCTACAGATTATACAATTAGGCCAATTATTGATGGCCAAGGTCTACATTCTGGTTCAAGTTCTATCGAGGGGTTCATGGTTGAAACAATTGAGCCTGCTGAAAATAGCGTTTCAACAACTGGAGGATTAATAACAGGTCTACTATTCATCATCTTGAGCATTGGTTCATTGAGCCTTATCTTCATCGATAGGAGGGATTGAATGTTTCGCAGGATAAGAATTTTATTTGTCATAACAATATTATTGTCCCTCAGTAGTTTTACTCAAGCCAATCCTGGGGGAGTTGGAGACGGTGTATTTGACATGCAATGTGGCGGTGCATGCCACGGTGATTCCTCCTTGAATCAAACATCATCCGCATCTATTTCAGTTCAAGTGGAAGGCTCGCCTTATCTCGACCAACCGATTTCTATTTCAGCAGTAATCTCAGGTGCCCAATTATCATATTCAGGAGATTTAGGTATTTTCTTGCTTACTGATATAACAGGCCATAGCGATACTCCAGCTGATGCTCAATGGGATATTTTATCCGACTCGAATGGCGGAACCAATAATTATGTTGAGGGTAAATTATTGACTGGCCAAGATAACTTTTCTACCTCCTGGACAATTAAGCCAACAACGTTGACTACTACCACATTTTACATTTCAATCCATCATGGCGGAGATGATATTCCCTACTTTGGAATAAGCCAAGGATTGGAGATCGAAGTATTACCGATTCCAGATAATTTGGCTAGACTCTCTTCTGATTTCACTCCTCAAACAACTAGGCCTTTGGGCGAGGCAACTACAGTTAGCATAGAGACTGAAGATGTATCAAGCGTGAAGGTAGAATGGAAAGTAGAAGGTAGTTCGATAAATACAATTATTGCCAACTATTCAAGTGAAGGGGTCTGGGAATTTATTGCACCCGCATCAAACCAACCATCGAGTATTCAGTGGAGAGCAATTCTTGAGGGCGAAGGTCCTTCTCAAACGACTCCATGGTTCACTTTAGTTGCCCAAGAGCCACCCTTTGAAGTAGATGAAACCGCAGTTTACATTCAATCATTTGCTCTGTTTATTTTTGTTTTAGGATTTATTTTATCGATTCAATTAAAGTTTTCAAAAAGTAAAACAGAAGAAAAACAATGGGAGCAAACCGAAGAAGTCTTACAAGATTCCCCTCCAACTACTCCTCCCTTGCCAGACGGCCAATTACCTCCAGGGTGGACTATGGAGCAGTGGCAATGGTATGGCCATGAATACTTAGAGGAACTAAAGGAGGGAGTTCAATGATTTCCTCTTCAACATTCCATGTAATTAGTACTGAATTAGTAGTCGGCTCTTTTGCTATGTCTGGATTATGCTTTTTGTTATACGCTCTTTGTAGGTATGATTTGATTAAGAATAAGAACTTGATTTCTATAACCGATAATGTCGCTCATTTCGCTTTGATGTTTGGAATAATTGCAACACCATTCGCCATTTTCAGCGGTATCTCAGCATCTCCAGGTTCGGGCTTTTCAACCCCGATTCTCGTAAACAAGATGTTTCTTTCAATGACAGGTCTTGGGCTAGGATTAGCGGCATTAATTTCAAGGTGGAAAATGTGTGATAGCATACTGACCGAAAGAAAACCAATGTTAATTCAAACCTTTTCAGGTATGGGCGCAAGTGGTCTGATGCTTCTCACGGCATCAGCAGGTGGATCCTTTGCAAGAGGCGAATCATTACTAGATATCTTCAGTTTACCATATGATATGGTTATACTAATGCCAATAGCGATAAGTGCAATACTTTTGATGTTAGGTCTTGCAACTACTGCATCAGCGCTATGGAAACTTCTTGGAAGATCAACCGTATAGCATTGAATTAGATGCCCCGCCTTCTGGAGCCTCTATCTTAGCGCCTTCCATCATCGATTGCAATTGTGCTTCAAGGAATTCAGCCTCCTGAATAAGCGGTTCGTGTGGAAGGTTGATTGANGGTAATAAATTATTCAAGTTTTCAATCAATGTAGCTGCTGCTCTAGCATCAGGGAACCTTGGGTCGGCTTCAACCATTATTGACATTAGGTCAAGGCCACGTCTTCTTGCTTCTCCAAGTATTGAAGCATTGATTCCCTTGATAACTCCTTGCTGTAGCAATGGAATATTCATATCTTCAAGCATTTTTCGACTCTTATCATTCGCACCGATTCCAACAATGTCAATTCCCTCGGTATCTTCGTATTCAATTACCGGCTCAGCGCCGTTTAGATTTGCTTTCATGCCGCTCTTTGCGAAAGCATCAATCACCACTCCAGCAACGATTTTTTGTTCTTTAGACCATTCAAACATAGCCCAAACAATATCGTGTGCAAGCGCTTCAGGTACGACTAATTCACTCATCAATAATATTACTTGGTCACAGCCTTCAATGGTACATTGAGGCTTACCNGCATATGCTCGAATAGGGGGAAGAGGNACNCCATCTTGAACCAATGTGAGGGCAGGAAGTCTTGGATCAACCACGCCTCCAATGAATTCTAATTGCAGATGGTCAATTAAGAAATGAGCCACAACACTTGAGACCATTCCAACACTTGGGAAGCATGCTACAACGAGGGCATTATCGGTTGAAACTTCAGCATTAATTCGAACACTAGGGCCTTGCATGAAGTCTCTACTTTCTCATCGTGTATGAAGACTTTCGTCAATTTGCTCATTGCGGTGGTTTGATGATGGTTAAACAAAACGATACCTCATGGCCGGAGAGACTCCCCCTGCAGTTAGAGAGCACATGCTCTCTCCTTCAGCTTGGAATCGTTACGAGACTTGCCCTCGAATGTACTGGTTGAGCCGTCAAAGATTACCGCGTAAGGCTGGGATGGCGGCCTCTCTTGGTACTGCAGTTCACGCCTCTATCGAGGATTTATTGTTGAATGATTATTCTAACATAGGAAATCAGCAAGACGATTGGCTTCCAGAAGAAGCTCTAAGAGTACTAAAATTGCGATGGGAAGAAGAGAAAGAAGTGTTCATGAATACTCCAAGGCGACCTAAGTGGAAAGAAGAGAAATGGAAGGAAGCGATAAAACAACAACGAGGGGGCGTAATCATGTTACTGGACCATGTTGGAATACAAGGTCTTGACCACAAGAGAATCACCGGCGCATTATGGCGAAAAATCCAGAAGCATGCAATTGCAGTTGAAGGAGAATTAAAAACCAAAGATGGGCGATTGATGGGCCGTCTTGATCTATTACTTGCGGATGTTAATGATGCAGGAGAGATGACTGGTTGGCTTGTTGCTGATTTGAAAACAGGTAGGACGCCAGACAAGAAGTTGAAAACCGAAGTCAATCGCCAGTTGAGGTTGTATAGAGATATTTTACTCGACAATAACCCGAATGCGCCGAAGGTTAGAACCGAAGGCTGGTACACTCAAAACTCATCAAAGTGGCCTGCGATTGGAGAAAATGTACTCGAGCAAGCATATGCAGCATGGCAAGAAACTCAGCCGACAACAATTCCGATGGAGCCAACTCCTGGCCAAGATTCTTGTGGAGGATTTTGCGATTGGAAAGCATGGTGCCAACATTGGTGGAATTGGAGGCATGAAAATGGCACCCTTCACAAAGATGATTTTTCTGATGCAGTTGTATTATTACATGAATTCGATTCAAATAGTGGTTCTGCAGTGATTGAACTTTGTGAACCATTTGATGGGGGAATTCGAGCAATACCAACAGGTATTCGAAAATCAGCAAAATTCGATGACCGTGGTAAAGATGCATTACAAGAAGTTCTGGCATCTAAACACCAAGGTCCATTATTTCTAGGATCGATAATGACAGCTCAAAGCACCTGGCGCATTGGCCATTGGTGCGACGTTCTACCTTGGAAACCGATTCTAGATGGCGTCGAATATATTCGTGAGAATTGATTAATTCAGAGAGTCTCTTAATGTCTCACGAGCATCTTCATCTTCGATTCCATTTGGCGAAAGTAGCCAAGAGATATATTTCGGGTCGATATTTTGGATCTCTGAAACATGTCTCCCCTTGTGTCTACCAAAGGCGAGAACATAGTGGCCATCATCGATTCTAATTTTACCTAAAGAATCTAACATTTCCAAATCTTCAAGCCCTCTTCCAAGGTTTGACTCCTCACTTCTCGAATCACCATGAACCAGCCACCTTTCTAGTTCTTCCAATGATTTTCTAAAGTAGGGGGAATGGTCGACAGTAAGTCTCCAGAACAGCAGTAGTGAAGCAGCAGCATCAGCAGCAGCAGTATGAGCGTTTTCTAGAGATATGCCATGTTTTCTACACAATGCTCCTAGATTGTGAGGCCTAGGTAATTT